>CAUZVL010000174.1:0-3369 GCA_963583355.1 Candidatus Thalassarchaeaceae archaeon | reverse complement strand
CATAGGTATCACCATCGCTATCATATTGCAATGGATTTGAGTCGGTTGGGCAATTGTCCAAATGGTCAGCTACTCCATCCGAATCGATATCTTCATTCAACATCGGGTCGACTATCCATACAAATAAGTCAAGGCCAGCCGACGAAGTAATCGTAGAAGATCCCTTGGTTAAACTACTTTGGAAAGAGCCAGAAACTCCTATGAAATCGCTATCGTTCACCGCCATCGAGCCTGCGAGGTCCAAGGAGGTACCACCTAATTTTTCAGACCACTTCCAATTGCCGGAATTGTCTAATTGAGCAAGGTAAATATCAAGATCGTTACTACCACCCGCAGCATTGAGCACATCTGGGCCAATATTGATCGAACCCGCAATAGTACCACTAATAATAACATCACCAGTAGATAAAACATCAACCGATTTAATATATTCTTGACTTCCAGAACTTCCTACCGCTTTAGACCAATCGAAAAGTCCGGTTTTTAAGAATTTTACCAAATAGCCATCACCGTTTCCACTATCGGTAATAGATTGAGTTTGACTCAAAGTTACAACGTCGGTAAAAAATCCAGAAATTAATAAATCATCGTTCATATCAACCGCTAAATCGAATGGCATATTTTGGTTGCCAAAAGAACTAGACATTCCATAAACTGCGACATCTACACCGAATATATCATTTTTGAGGATGAAAGTATCGACAGAACCACCCGCTGTATACAAATTATTACTCGTATTTATCGTCCCTGTAGTGGTTCCTACAACCCATATATTGCCTATTGAATCAGCTACTACTTGAGAGCCGGAGTTTGCCCCGGTACCTCCGTGAACAAAGACCTGAGTATTTGAGCCAGTCGTAGAATCTATTTTTGCTAAAATTAACGAATTATTTGAAGAAGTGATAGTGTTTGAGCCAAAGTTTGTCTCACCTAAATGAGTTCCGGTTACCCAAATATCACCAGTTATTGTTGATGTGACACCATTAATTATTGAAGTCTCGCCATTACCAGTACTCGCGGTTTCAAAACCATGGGCCCATTTCCATTGGCCGTTTTGGTCGAGCATTGCAACAAATCCATCACCATACTCACTTGGGTTAGAAAGTTGAGTTGATCCGAAACTAACCGCTCCAGCATAAAGTCCAACCACCAATGTTTCTCCCATCACCGTAGTTGTAATATCTTCGATAAAAACAAGTCCGTTACTACAATCTGGCTGAGCCGCCCATTGCCAAGCACCGGTTGAATCGGTCATTGCAATATAGGCATCTGCAAGATAGTTAATGTTATATTGTGAGTTTGCGACCAAGGAAGTTTGACCAAATGTAAGATCTGTATCTGTATCATCTGCTATAATCCAACCACCTGGTACCGCAGCGATGTTTGAAGCATTTACGTGTGCAGTAGATGAACCCTCGGATATCAATAATACCGGCTCAGAATCGGCAAATGACATTGTTTGGTCCTTCAATTGAGTTGAGTTCTCTGCTGGAATCATCGAACTCAAGAGTAGTGCGACGATGAGGATGCTCAAGGTAGTTCGGCTAGCCATAACTCTCGCTCATGGTTTAAGATGATGAATCCTTTGCATATACGCTTTCGTGAAATGTGTTGGAAACACTATCAAACACCCAGTTGCCTCCATTCTCGTCCACCCCGATGTAAGCAGGTACTAGTACATCGTATTGAACAAGTGTTTTACTTTTATTATCGAATTTCCACCAATGCAATAAATCACCCATCCCTTCATTATGAGTTCGCCGTTCACTAAGTAATTTACCAAAATCTGGTTCGTCTGCCAAATCGAGAAGATGTTGAGGTAATTTTGGAGTACGATCTAGTAATTCGACTGAGTGAAGAACCGATAAAGTTCCACAGTTTAAGATCCAGCGCTCGATATTATCTTCGCCAGGACCCTTGAGAGTGCCCTTAACATGGTAGAGTACAGCTGGAATTAGAATTGGTTTTGCGATTCCCAAATCAATCTCAGGTTTTATTTCTGAAGGTTTGAGAACAAATGGACCGGTACCTGAAAACAGATCAGGCTCTGGTTCATGTTCTGCAATAATTTCTTGTGAGTCGAATAATTCCAACGTGCCATCCATTATAGCAAAGCCTAGAAATTGTGCTAAACCTGATTTCGACCAAAGAATCAACTCACGGCCGGGGCGGACTGGTACATCGGATATTTCAAAATTTAAATCTCTAGGTGAGATAAGAAGGTGCGATCCACGAGGTGCATCAAATAGCCAAGACTCAACCGACTCCAAGTCGACTGGAGCGAATCCATAGCCGGTCGACCAAACCTCCATTCCAGCTATGAGTCCCAATTGCATTTGACGTGGATTGACATCGACCAATCTACCCAACCAAGATATCAAACCCGGCGAAATAATCGGGTTTGCTCCAATATCAAGGCTTAAGCCCAATCTCTCGAATAGGCGGGTCAAATCCAACTCCATATTGGAGTGGCTATGACTTCTCATCCTTGAGTCTTCACTCTAGGTTTGCTCTTAAGGTTAACAAATCTGATTCACCAGCATCGACCACGGTGATGGTCGAGACACTGAAAGGCTTACCCGATGCAACACCTAGGTCACGATTGACCATTTTGGTACGGTGCATTGTGACCTCAGGATGCTTTGCAGCGAGGTTATCGATGTAATCCTGTGGACAATTTGCTGCTAAAATGATACACTTTGCATCACCTTTAGCGCAAGCGTCAATCGCTTGACGTTGTCCATATAGTAGGGTTCCAGTTGTTTTTGCTAGCTTTAATTGTCGGCTGATATCCATAATTCATTCCTCCACTTTCGTTTCTCAATGACCAGAGTGATTTCACTCCGGAATGTAGTATAGTTCGACTGAACCAGTTCCAAGACTGATCGGTTGTCCAACGATGATGTTTTCCGCAACACCGGTTAAATTATCTCTTTCACCGATAATTCCAGCCTTCAATAGGTGGTTTACGGTAACCTCGAAGGCAGCACGAGCCAAGATGGAGTGCTTTGTTCCAGAAACACCGTGTCGACCGATGGCACGAACCTCTCCTTCACTGGTCATAACATCGGCTACAACAAGAAGGTGACGGGGGTCGACCTCGAGCCGAGCACCATCTAGAGTCAACTGCAACTCATCGACAATAGCTTGACGAGCGGCCTCGATTCCGAGATATGCAAATATTTCAACGATATTATTGGTATAGGAGCGAGCACGGTCGATTCCTTCCATGTCAGAGACACGAGAGAGGTTAGAACCGAGGGTTGACAGATAATATTCTCCGGTTTTGTCATCGAGTTGAACGTTTGCACGTTCGATGCCAGGGATACCCTTTAGTCGCAAATCCTTGATCTTATCTTCAAGTTGCAA
>CAUZVL010000173.1:0-3383 GCA_963583355.1 Candidatus Thalassarchaeaceae archaeon | reverse complement strand
GGTGAAGATATGCTAACAATTGGATCTCGTGCGATTTGTGGGGTTTAGCAGGAACTTTACCAGTCTTTTGTTCGACCGGGATGAATTCGCCTTCGACGATTATGATTTGGTCTGGACGGCCTCTTAATCCAATCGTTTCATCGACCAATAATCCAGCGGTCGAGTCATCATCAGAGTAGGCAACATCGACGTCTTCACCTATGCCCGCATCCATTCGAGCGACTTCCATCGCGTTATCTGCTAATAGGGTCTTTTGCAATTGCCAAGAGGCCATCAACGTCCACAACATCGCTATAACGACGAGAATAAATCCGGCTTGATCTTTGTCGTCTGCTGCGGTCAAACCGATCGCATGCAAACCGAAAACGATTGCGCCAATTAACAAACTAGCTTCAATTCTTCCACCTTCTGCCCAGCCCCCGATGAAACCGACCGGTTGGAGGACTGGCTCGATTGGGAATCCACCCAAATTCTTGATTTCCCTGAGCCTCGATTGCTTTTCTGTAGGCATCTTCACCCAAGACCGCCAAGGTAGATATACTGTAAACAGTCCGATTATCAACCAAATTAATGCTAGTAAAGCGAGATATTTGGCTACGTCTATAGGCGGTCTAATCTCATCATCGATGGTCGAGAAAATCAACGAATCGCCGATGAAGACCAAGATGATGGTAAACCACCATGACCAGATAACGGTTGCACGGCGCAATTCGAACTGTCTCGTTTTGAACTCTTTGATTTTTTGATGAATTTCTGCGTGTTTTTCCCGACCCGCTATAACCGCATCACCGATACCTGATTTCCCGGAGCGTGCTAATTGCCAAGAGAGTGGGCAATATGCGTGGCGTTCGAGGTCACTAGCTGAAACATGCAAAGCCTCTTCCCTTTCATTACGCCAAACGCCATCATCAGATTCGGAACCGGGAATGAGTTTTACAGTATGTTGAGAAGTCATCGGGGTCACAGGCGGGTGGATAACACAATGCGGTGGTGCATTGGAATTGAAGGTTGTCATCTTGGCCTTTTGCCCACTAAATGGCCCGCTGCGGACTTATTGGTCCTATTTCGGTGGACGAAGCGGTTATTTAGGGGGGGCTTGTGGCCCCCTCGTTGAGGTCTATATTATGACAGAACTCCTCGTCGACCGTGAGACTTATGAAACCAATGCCGTTCATATCGGCACTCAACAGAAGAGTGCTGACATGGGACAATTCATCCAAGAGGTTCGTGATGATGGACTTTACCTATTGGACCTCAATATTACCGATGCGCGGATTCGTTCCATCGCTAACTTCTTCAACCGCTATGAGCGATCCAATATAATGGTCGTCAGCGCTCGTCAATACGGCCAACGCCCAGCTCGTAAGTTTGCAGAAGCCATCGGTGCTCGTGCAGCGGTTGGTCGTTTCATCCCAGGGAGCCTAACCAATCCAGATCTTCGCTCCTATGTCGAGCCAGACCTACTTTTCGTAACCGACCCTGCTGCTGACCAGCAAGCACTTCGTGAAGCGGTCGCTACCGGACTTCCAATCATTGGAATCTGTGATGCTAATAATAACCTTAGAAATGTAGACCTTGCATTGCCTGCAAATAACAAAGGTCGACGTTCTCTTGCTCTTCTTTACTGGATTTTAGCTCGTGAGACTCTAAAGGTCACCGGGGACACTACCGATGAAGCATGGGCTGAGGCTCAAGACATCGAAGAGTGGGAATCTACTTTTTGAGCAAAGAACTCGCTTACCGTATCTGCGAACACATCTACAGTCGGTGCGCCGTGCATCGATTGCCTAGTCGCCTTTGCCCCTGGTAATCCCTTTGTGAATGAAACCGCATGACGCTTGAGCCATTTTGGGCGTAATCCGGTTGTTTGTCGGGCTATTTCGAGGTATCTATTCCAAGCCCATCTTCGACTTGCGAATGCTTGAGCTGTAGAAGAGAGATCGAACCATTCATCATCAACCCAAGGTAATTCGGTTTGTTCTATCCAGCCTAATTGAGATTTGATTTCAGCAAAAATCGTGGGGCGGCCAATCGCGGCTCGACCGATCATCAAGCCACTTGCTGAGGTTGTTTCTAGGCATCTTTTCGCCGAGGGACCGTCGGTTATATCCCCGTTTGCAACCACCGGAACTTCTACCGATTCAACGATTTTACTGATGTAATTCCAATCGGCTACACCACTATATCGCTGACTTAAAGTCCTGCCATGAATACATATTCTCTCAACACCTACACATTCTAATTCTTGAGATATTTCGAGTGCATTGAATTTATCAGGTCCTGTACCCAAACGCATTTTAGCCGTTACTGGGCTGTCGATTTCATCGATTATTCGCCCGGTCATCTCTACTAATGCCCTTGGTTGACCCATTAAGGCAGCACCAGCACAAATCCGGGTTACCTTCGGTGCAGGACAGCCAAAATTGAGGTCGATGATATCGGCTTTTTTATCGAGCATTTGGGCGGCAAGAATCATTTCGTTTTGTTCCCCACCAAATATTTGTGGAATGAATGGGTTTTCATCGGGGTGACTTTCTAAACGGGTCCAAGATTTAGCGACCTCTCTAGTTATTGCAGCAGATGAGGTAAATTCTGTAATCGTGATATCTGCACCACATTCTCTTGCCAATAAGCGAAATGGAAGTTCACTCACACCTGCCATCGGAGCGAGGTATAGATCGCGCGCCTCGCCATCCCATGAACCCAATTTAGACCCTATCATCAAGAAATCCTCACGATTGTTCAATAATTGTTGCAACCCTATGGATTCGGCGAAGGATCCGGTCGAGGCTTTCTTGGCTCTTTCTAAGTGCAGAACCAGCACTTTCTCCGACCAATCGATAGCCTAAGGCTAATCTTCCACCTAAAAGGTTCAGCAATAACATCTGTTCTTGCGCTGGGGTTTTAGCGAAAACCTCTTTGATGAATTCAGGGGTTAATTTATTCTTTTTTAATTGCTTGAAAATTGAATTGGGGGCATCTAATCGTTCGAACCCTCCGCGTTTTAGCATCCAATCCTCCCCTCTGCGCAAGTATTGTGTATTCATTGCCGACCAGAGCGCAGTAGCTAATCTATCGGTTCGAGCGACCCTTTCAACCAAGCCGGTAGCGCGGAATCTTTCGAGGATGCGGCCCACTCTAGGCTTTGGAGCATCGAGGTTTGTTGCTGCTTCATCAATCGATATCGGCGGGCCGGAATTCAATAGCATCTCGAATAGTTTTACGCTGATCGAATCTGGTGAAACCTCTTTACCTGGCCTTTCTCCAAGGAGCCCTAAGTCGGCCATGAATCGAGATAATTCACTTTCTTGAGGTGAGATTGGCCCCCATTCTTTGACTCTGATATTTAGGGCGGGGGTCTGATCTGGTGGTAATTCCATATC
>CAUZVL010000172.1:0-3419 GCA_963583355.1 Candidatus Thalassarchaeaceae archaeon | reverse complement strand
GGCCGATTTTTAGGAAACTGCGCAAGCGCTCTTTGCATTCCAATTGATTGGTGGTCTCAAACATTTGATTTCGTTCTACATCCACCATAAGGCCACGTCAATCCATTTGACTCAATATACCATACAAATAGATGCCGGCACCACAATCAAAGTAAGCTTGTCCGCCTAGTCCTAAATAGTGCTCCAATTACCAGTAAGGTCACCAAGAGAACTATAATTTGAATCGTGGTTGAATCCAATTCGGCCGAGACGGTTTCTTCGGTAGTCTTTGTAGAATCATCCGCACATTTGACCCCCTCATTATCGATTATGAAAGTTTGTTCAGACCGATATTTATTCAGCGAAGGGTCGGTTGCGATAATCTCGATATTATGTTGGCCAACACAAAGATCTAAATTTGAAATTTGGTGGTTTTTTGCCAAGCCCGAATCAGAATGAACCTCTTCACCAATTATTTTGATAAAGCCGAATGTATTCTCATCTGTAAACCAAGATAATGTGGCAGTTCCATCATCATCTAGGTCGACTCTGAAGTTTAGAATCTGGGGCGGGGTTATATCAGCATAATTTGAGGTATTGAAAGTCAGGTTGAGAGCAATTCCTTCATTGGTCAAAAGCGTACAAGTATATTGGGTATCACTATCAAGGCCAGTAACTGGAATAGAGTGTTTTAGACTAAATTCGTCCTTTCTCGATTCGATATTTTCGTCACAAAACACAACCGAGTATGTTGCAGTAGTAGTGGACCATTCAAAGAAGGCTGATGTATCGGTGATAGCAAGAATTTTTGCACCATAGATTTGCTGAGAGACCTCTGGCATTTCGATGCCGATAAGTTGGGCAAATTTGTGGCCCTCAACATCGTAACCAGATAGAATAGCGGTTTGATTATCGCCTTCAATGATTATATCGATGATATTTGGATCATAATCGATTCCATCATCAAGTGCAGGGTCCGCTCCACCACCAAGAGCCCAAGTTTTTGCTGTTTCATCGACATCGCGCCATTTTCCGGTGCCAAAACCATCTTGGCTGCCGATGACCACGATGTATCGGTACGAACCGATATCAGTACCGATTACATCTTTGCTGACGGTGAAAGTAATTGTATTAGCATCTTTATCGGCTTCGACATCGATTCCTCTCGCGCTGGTCGAGCCGGTATTGGCTTGGACCGCATAAACCGCTCCAGGTTCGCCGGTTCCACTAATGGCAACCTCCCAAGCCCAATCGGGATGAATTTCAGCATTGGCGCCGACCAGCATCGCGGTTCGCTCGGTTTCTGTGACACCTTGGTCGACATATATTTGGACAATCTGATGGCTAAATCCATTCGATAGTGACCAATAATTGGTGATTTCAGCCATAGTGATCGTAAATCTTGCATTCCAATCGGACTGCTCGATTTTAAGGTGGGTAGCATCGAATAATCCATTCCCGGGTGCGAAATCACTCGCGCTTGGATAAACATAATCTCCATCACCGGTTTCATCACCAACCGCATCATCGATATCGAGCAAAGTTACCCATTGCTCTAATTCGGGTAAAATCATTTCAGCTGGGGCTGGTGGTGCCATTTCATAATCAACTTTTGAAATAAGATCTGTGGTGACGACCTTTATTCTAGTTGAATATCGTGGTGCTAAGCCAAGTTCGGACCATGGGATTTCAAATTCAAAAACTTCATCAAAAGCACAGCCACCCAAACTTGAGGATGATGATAAGGTCCATCGTTCGACATCAGCAATTTTGCCTTTTGCCTCATAGAGGTTCCATTTGGACTGACCATCAGAACGTAATTCTTCGAAATCGAACCTAACCATATATTTTGCTGGGAAGCCAATAATTTCATTTCCGACAAGAGTTCTGAAATTGGTCTCTGCCTCGTTAAAATTGACCGCATTTGGTTGCATAAAATAAATCTCCAAGGCTTTATCATCGACATCAAAATCGGATGAATTAACTTGGATGTATACATTATTTGAATCATAACCAATTCTGAATGAAGCGATATCAAATGGTGAACCATCGTTATCGGTTGCATCATAACGGGCAGAACCATCCCATTCTCCGGGCAAGGCCAATCCGTCAATCATGGGTGTGAGGGTGCCTGAATAAGTTGGATTTGGAATCACAGGATTGGTCCAAAGATCTTGGAGGTACGGTGGCAATTCAATCCCAATCGCCCGATAGACATTGGAGAGATGAACTTTGAATAACACATCCCAATTCTCATCATAACCGCTATCTTGGTCGAGACCGTACCACCAAAACCAATCGCTACCTTCTGCGATGTATAGGCTCTCCCAAGCCGTATTTAACCCGGTGTGGCCCGGGTTGATTTCTTCGAAGTCAACCAATGCTTTTCTCGCTTCGATCAAACGTTGCCAGCCAAGGCTTTCCTCGGCTTCTCCAGCCCAAGTAGAGAGGGTTCCGTCGACCCAAGATCCTGTACCTATAGTGTCGATACGTGGAAGATCTCGCTCGACCGAAAGGAATTCACCAGGGGTTGTTGTTACGATTGTAGGGTGGGTTTCAAGCCGTGAAAACCATTCATCGACGAAAGGCCGACCGTTGTCATTATGTTGAAATTCGGACATGAACATCCAATTTTCTCCGTCCATCGAAACCGTGAGTAAGTGCTCGGAAGGATCCTCGCCAGCATCCAATAATTCTTGACGCACCCCGTCGATATATGATACGAAATCGGTGACCGCATCTTCAGGGGCCATCGAACCATAATTCCATGCGACCCGATCTGAAATCACGCGATCACGGAATACCACTGCAACCTCGCCGCCATCTTCGCCGGTCGCTACCCAAGGCATGGCGAGATTAGCGGCGTCTGATACGTCAACATAGTTGCCGTTAATGTCGGTTGATTTCTTCAACAATTCTTCATCCGAAACCATCCATTCAACCCCAACATCGCTAACAGGTTGAACCATGGCCGGACTGATAGCCTCTTCAGAAGGCCACATTCCAACCGGGCGGAAACCCATCTCTTGCTCGAATAGATCCATGCCGTTGGTCAAATGGGTTTGCACATCTTCAGGCCACGCATCTTTGCTAACCCTGATACCGTCTTCCATCTCCCATCCAGGCATCATCAATAAGGGCATTATCGGGTGATAATATGGGGTTGTTGTCAATTCGACTTGGCTTTGGTTGGCCAAGTCGCTATACATTGGTAGAACATCTGCCATCGCCGCATGTTGAGCATCTATTACATACATCAGATCTGAATGAGTATAATTTCCATTCTGCTGAAATAAAGCGACCAAACCATCGTTTCGATGGTTTGCATCATAGCTACCTAATACATAATCGGGTGAAAACTGGTAGAGATACCAAAGGACTTGAAGGTCGAGAAATTCTTGTGGGGGGAGTAGATCATCATCCATTATCGAATCAGGTTT
>CAUZVL010000171.1:0-3421 GCA_963583355.1 Candidatus Thalassarchaeaceae archaeon | reverse complement strand
TTTTGACTTCTCCTTTTTCCATCATTATCATCCTATCGCAGATTTCTTTTAGTAAGCCGAATGAATGACTGACTATTACCACAGTATTTGAATCATCCATCAATGAGCGAATTCGTTTTTGACTTCGCTTTTTGAATCCAGGGTCTCCGACACCTAATACTTCATCGATCAACAAGATATCTGGTTTAACCGCAGTTGCTACCGATATTCCAAGCCTCGCTTTCATTCCTGATGAATATGTCCTAAAGGGCTCATCGATAAATCCATCAAGTTCACTAAACTCGATAATTCCTCCAATCAATTTATCCATCGTTGCTTTATTATGGCCGAGAATACTGCCGTAAAGGTGAATGTTTTCTCTGCCGGTTAAATTTGCATTCATTCCAACACCAACTCCGCTCAATAATGAAATATCACCATCGATGCCAACCCAGCCAATATCGGGTTTGTAAATTCCCGCCATCGCCTTGAGTAGAGTGGATTTTCCAGAACCATTTCGGCCAATTACGCCAACAATTTCGCCTTTATTAATGGAGATATTGATATCTGAGAGTCCTACTGTAATCGGACCGCTTCTTTTCTTGCCGATCAGGCCGGATAACCAGCGCAGAGCAATTGAGAGTGGTCCTTCTTTTCGAGGAAATTCTAAACCAACATTTTCCAACATCAGAACTTTGGAATTTAAAGACGTTTTACCACCCCCCTAGATGTTTTGGTAAATATCATCGTTCCTAGAACGAAAACCATTATCGGGAATGCTACCGCGTAGATAATATTGTGTAATTCAAAGGCAGGTATTGTACCTTCAATCGAATGTCGAATCATTGTGATCGGGACAACTACAGGGTTCAATAAAATGATATCGATGTAGACAGAATCTGCTCCAGCCCGTTCGATAATCATCTCATATGTCCACATAACCGGCGATACGAAAAATCCGGCTCTAGTAACAAATCTGAATGCATGGCCAACATCCGGGAAAACTACGTTCATGGAAGCAAAGATCAACCCCACTCCATATGCTGAAGTGAATAGCATGATCAACGCAGCCGGTAACATCCACAGATTTGGGGTTGGTTGAAGGCCCAAATTTATCATAAATGGGATTACAACTGCTAATGAGATTAATGTCATGACCAATTGAGTAATCGATGTAGCACTAGAATATATTTCTAGAGGGAAACCCGTTTGTTTAATCATCCCCGAATTGTCTGATAAGGAGGAGATGGTTGAATTGACGATCCTTGCGAACATACCCCAGCCGATCACTCCCAATAAAATCCACATTGGATAGCGTTCTTCTTGATAATTGGCAATAATAATGAATAAAATATAGTAAACCATTGCCAAGAGTGCGGGCTCCAATAGAGTCCAAAGATAACCAAGGAGTGCCCGATTATATCTTTGATTTAAATTTCTCTTTACCATATTTTTTAATAAATAATGGTTTGATTTTAAATTTGATATAACTCTGAGTGGTGACTGAAGTAATGGAACATGAGGGTGCATATCTTTGAGTTGGGGTTCGCGTTCGAGTTCACTCGAAACCACAGCATCCTCTTGGCTCACGCCATTGCGGTATCCGGCATCATTCATGAGGGTACCTCAAGATGTTTGGGTTCTCAAGCCATTCAGAGCGGCTTTCCAACCGCGTGGGTAGTCCAACCTTTATTTGCCAAATCAACCAGATCTAATACCCTGCGCCCATCGTAAATAATTGGATGATTCATTCTATTTGCCAGGCTAGACCAATCTATTTCAAGACATGCTTTGTGAGCAGTGACTAGAACGACAAGATCGAACCCTTTCGCTTTGGAAATGTTTTGAACAACTTCGACACCTTCTGGAAAATCATCTGTTGAAAGATGAGGGTCCCATGCTGAAACCGAGATGGCCTTTGATTGTAAAGCTTCGAATAATGGCTCAGCAGGGGTTTCTCTTGGATCTCCAACCTCTGGTTTATAAGACCAGCCTAGAAGAAGGACTTTGCCTTCTCCCGATGGAACTCCTGCTTTGTAGAGCAATTCATTGAGTACTCCAGCAACGTGAAGAGGCATGCCTCGATTTACCGCTCTAGCCGCCGAGATCATCTCTGCAGGAACTCCAACATCAGCCGCTCGTTGAATGAGGTAATAAGGGTCAACTGGGATGCAGTGGCCACCAACTCCAACGCCCGGTGTGTACCGGTGGAAATTCCATTTCGTAGCAGCAGCCGTTAGCACATCTTCGACATCAACATCCAATTCAGGGAAAATTCTTGCTAATTCATTGACAAGCGCGATATTAACATCGCGCTGAACATTTTCGATAACCTTAGCAGCTTCAGCAACTTCGAGTTTACCGACATAGCGAACATCTTCAGTGGTTAGTCGGCTGTATAAAGCGACCAAACCTGCTCCCACTTCTGGGTTTGAACAGCCGATCACACGGGCAACTTGTCGAACTCCGTGCGCAGGGTCTCCGGGGTTGAATCTCTCAGGACAATATGCGATTTCTAAGTCGGTACCGATTTCTAGACCAAGAGTTTCAATTTCTGGAATCCAAGTTTGGTTTGTAACACCTGGATAGACCGTTGATTCTAGAACAACAATAGTTCGAGAGTCCCTTTCAATGGCCTCAAAAACCGCCCGACCTGCCAATTGAACATATGACAAATCCGGTTTTAGGTCGTGAGTGATCGGGGTTGGAACCGTGACCAATACTACATCACAATGAGGTACTGCTTCTGATGTTGAGGTGGTAATATGCCAGCGCTCAGCACCTGGAGCAGGTATGATGTCGTTGACATCAGGGTCTCCAGTTGGATTTTCTCCGCGCTTTACCATATCGACGGTTCTTTGCGAGATATCTACTCCCCAAACCGTGAATCCAGCATCGTGGAAGCCAATTGCAGTTGGTAAACCGACATAGCCCAAACCGATGATTCCAACGGTCAGAGACCCATCGGCGGCCTTATCGGCGAAGTCAGGAGTCCATCCCATGAATTCAAAGGCGTAGCCTCCTATTCTTCAATTAGTTGGATAAAATAGGCGAAGGTATGTTGAATGGAGGTCTCCTCAGGAGGTACGATGGTCGGTATATTGGTGACAGGAGGTGCCGGCTTTATCGGTACAACTCTATGTCAGCATTTACACGATAATGGCCATGATGTCACCTCTTTGGATTTGGTAGAACCCGCTGGAAAGCCTTGGACAGAAATCCAAGAAGACATTAGGAATGATTTTGAAATTGAAGGAATCGGGATAATTGTCCATTTAGCAGCACAAATTTCGGTTCCAAAATCAATAATCAACCCAGATGAAACTCTTTCAATTAACGTCAAAGGGACCAAAAACCTTATCGAAATCGCCGAATCATCAGGGGTTGGAAAAATTATTTTCGCCTCGAGTGCTGCGGTTTATGGTGATGCGGACCAGATTCC
>CAUZVL010000170.1:0-3460 GCA_963583355.1 Candidatus Thalassarchaeaceae archaeon | reverse complement strand
CTTCCGATTCACCGCTTACGAATAGATTGATTCCCCCATCATTATCCCAATCGACCGCACTGATTGAGGTGTGGGTCGCGAGGTTTTCACTATCTATCCATGAGTGGGTATCAGCCAATCGCCCACCATGGTTTAGATAGATCATATCACCGCTATTTCTAGTTGCTACCAGCAAATCTAAGTAACCATTTCTATCGATATCAGCAACAGCAAAATCTCTAGCGTCGATCCTATCATCAAGCGTTCTAGAATTTGAGGTCGAAAGTGTGCCGTTAACATTGTAAAATGAAACTATTTTTGTCATTTGCCCACCAGCGGTTAGGTCTAAATCGCCGTCATTATCTATATCGGCCCATTCCACCGCGTATAACATACAGTTATCCAAACAATTTGGGGAATTTAATTCTAACTTGGTAAATCCAGGGTTATTATTCAAAAATATCACTACAGGACTGTGTTCGGAAGCTACCGCCAAATCTGGGTCGCCATCACCATCAAAATCTCCCCAAGAGAGGTCATGTCCCGTGGTTTGATTCAAACCACACCAATCAGGTAGATCAGAGAAGTTCCCAAGTCCATCGGTATTGCGGTGAACGCATACCGCCGGACCACTTGCATTACCATAATATGAAAAAGACATTGCTAAATCCAAGTCGCCATCGCCATCGATGTCCTCAAGCGCCATCGCGGTTAGTCCGACATTGTCTCCGAAGCCTGAATTATTCCAATTATATGTACTGAACCCATTGTTAAAGGTATAATTATCTAATCCTGGAACTGGAAACGAAGTATTATCCCCTTGAATATAAGAACTGAACTGATTTCGATTACCTCCGACAATGTCCATATCACCATCACCATCGAGATCTCCAATTGCAAATGCATCGGCAGATTGATCATATGAAATCATTTGGCCTTTACTCGAACCCTCATCGGTGTCAAAAAACTTGAATAATTGCCCTTTGGTTCCATTAAAAGAATTGGTGCAAGGGTTTTCATCGATTATTATAATACACCTTTCAAGATTGATATAATAAAATGAATTATCTCCTGAAATGATATATTCAAGATGATCATCCGAGTCTAAATTTGCAACACCTGAACTCAAGTACCTTTGTTCTTCAGGAATGTCCTGTTCAAAACTGGAATAAAAGCAACTTACCGTTCCATTTTGATCTTGTTCGCAAGATTCTGTATCGCCCTCGATTTGAGTGACCGATGAAGCATCCCATGAGCCAAACGAAACTAAATTATTCGTGGTCAATACCGAGTTCAATATGATTTGGACTTCGCCATCACCAAGGCTAGAACGTAAGATATCGAGGTCGCCATCACCATCAATATCGCCTAAATCCATTGAATTCCAACGACCATCGCTAGAATCACACCAAGCTGGTTCGACCGATAGATTTGAGCCCAAATTGAGATAGATACAGGATCCTTGCCCCGATTCGGTCATCATCACTAGGTCGTCGTCGCCATCTTGGTCCATATCTCCCCATGAGATCGGCCCATTTCGTACATCACAATCACCCGATAGGCCGGAACTTGTGATCTCACAATTGGTCCAACTTATTACGTCTTCAAATGTCCCATCGGTAAATTTGAGAATAATTACCGCACCATTTTCTTTTCCTATAGCCAGATCTAGATCGCCGTCACCATCATAATCACTCAGCACCCCCGCAGCACGTGTTCCAACATCTAAACTCGATGAATTTCTCCAAGTCGGCGTTGCATCAAAACCACCATCGTTCTCAAAATATTCAACCCAGCCACCCCAAGTAGTTCCATTGCTGAGGTGGGTGGCATCATTGGTGACAACCATATCGTTATCACCATCATTGTCGATATCGGCAAACTCGACACCGATGGTCGAATATGTACTCGAACCCGTCCACCATGGATTATTCATCAAACTACCATTGCCGTCGTTCAGATAGATGTGATTTTGGAGCAGCGGGTTGTTGAGATTTGGATTAGTTCCATCTCCTTCGAAGATATCACGATTACCGAAAAAAGCATCCAATAAACCATCGCCATTCACATCAGCCCAAGCGACGGTCGAGGTGATGCGCCCTGAGGCATTATTAGACCAGATCGGTCCCGGCAATAGACCATCTCCATCATTGATGAAAACATTGTTATGGCCACCTTGGGAACCGAATGTCATCGTGTCCAAATTCAAATCAGGGATATTCCCGACCAATAAATCAAGGTCACCATCAGAATCCATATCAGCCCAATCCATCGCAAATGCCATTTTATTAAGATTATACGCAAACGCTGGTGTTTCGGAAATTATTCCATTTGAATTGAGATAGATATTGATTTTATCTACTGCAGAAATCGCTAAATCATGGTCACCATCACCATCGAAATCTACCCATTTTGAAACCAGTGGGAAATCTAGTGAATCAAGAGCGGAAATCGGTTGACTCGACAGTTGGAATCCAACATTATCATTACAAACTAACATCGCATTTTCGGGACAATGTATTCTCTTGAATTGATCCTTTGCAGGTCGAGCAAAATCGGTTGGGAACCGGTCTTGAGAGTTTTCGATACCATCACCATCCCAATCAGAAGCCGAAATATTATGGCTTGGCCTGACCCAATAATTATCAAAACCAAGATGGTTACCACCGATGGTTTGAGCATCGTTAGTAGGAATTGTCTCAGAAAGATAACTACCGGGTTTATCGACTAAATCCTCGGCTGAAAGTAATGGATTGTAACTTGAAACAACAATCAATAAAATCGCTAAAATCGACCACTGTGCCTTTTGTGAGCAGAAACTCACATTATTTTTATTCGATGGATATCCTTCCCGGCTATGGTATGCTGCCATGTTTAGGCATCGTTTACTGATTGGTTAATGTTGCGCCGGCTGCGTTTAATTAGATACCATCATTTATTCTTGAATCTCTTGAGACGAAATGTCTCTTCGCGCTCCATCTCTTCCAAACGAAGTTGAATAAAAACACGAGCATCTTCCAATTCTGGGATCACCTTGAACTCGAGTGCGTTAACTCGGCGCTTAGTAGCCTCTATCTCCGCAAGAAGTCGCTTAAGTGTAGCTTCCATCTCAGCAGCGGTAACTATTTTTTCAATCAAATCTCCAAAAGAATCACCAGCTTCATCGATATATGGCGAAGAGCCAGTAAATCCAATCGAGCGCTCGCCGAAGGCTTGCTTGAGATTGGTTCCAGAAACCGATGGGACAACGACGCCCATGATATTTCGGCGCTTGACTTCGACCTCGGGGGTACTCGAATTAGCAATTGCTGCCGACCGGACCTTTAGTCCACCCTCAACCGCATTAGCTAAGTCAATACGCTGCTTTGCTAGACGGTATGTATTGGTAAGTTCTCGCTTAGCCTCAATCATTTCGGACAATAACTTACGGAATTCATGAAAAAGACCGTCCCGTTTCATCTTGAGAAGTTTATACCCGTTT
>CAUZVL010000169.1:0-3461 GCA_963583355.1 Candidatus Thalassarchaeaceae archaeon | reverse complement strand
AAGATAATATAGAGGGTGAATCGGAAGGAGTTCCAACAGTTGGGCAATCGATAATGTTCCCTGGAAGATACCCTGCAAATGGTGGCGGTGCTACCAGCAGAGGAATCTGGCAATCCGATAATGGTGATAGTGTAAAAGGTAGTACTCATATGAAGCATGCTAACGACGGTGCAGATTATCCATCCGGTGCTCATGATCGTTTAATTTACGGCCACCGCGGAACCAGTAATTGGCAGTGCAACCCTGGAGCCTATTTAGATGGTGATTTATCTAATAATGCCTATGGAAGCATGGCGGTTTGCAAAAACCAATTCGTATCAGCAGCATATGTTTCGGCTCAAGTTCATGTTCAAACATGGGGGGTGATGGGTGCTGGAGATTATGTCGCTCTAGAATTTTGGCGGAATAATGGTGGTCCTGGCAATGAGCTAACTCACAATTTTAGTGAGGATTTACCGGCGACAGGTGCCGGTCAATGGAGCAATATCTCATGGGACCCATCCGAATTACTCGGTGGACATTCCTATTCATATGGACTTTTATTCCACTCGGATACTAGTGGTGCAGCATCTGGTATGCACGTCGACGATTATGTATTGTTCGCGGTTGAAAAAGTACCTGAATTCACCCTCGATATTGACTGTGGTGCCGCAGAGGACGGTTATACAACACCTCCTAATGGTGTTCTTTCAATGCATTGTTTTGTAACCAATAATGGTTACCAACCTGCTGCGATTTTAATTCAGTCCAATGTATCTAATCTAACTTGGATGTCTCCTAGCCTACCGATGATTAGGATTGATTCTGAACATCCGACTCAACATGGCGTTACAGTCAGTCTACCACCCATAGCAGGAGGTAATGTAAGCGAAATGTGGATTAATTTATCTATTCCTGCTGGTGCTGATGTTCAACAGCAGGTTTGGCAGGTTTGGTGGACCGATAATGGAGGCACAGATTTAGGAGAGGTGGGTCGGATAAATTCGGAGATTGCGATTACAGAGCAATACGGGGTTCATCTCTCATCTACTGCGCCTCTAATTGCAGATACATTAAGCCCGGGAGAAACCGGTGATATACCATTCCGCCTTCAGAATTCAGGTAATCGCGAAGCAGGATTTACTGTGACTTCCAATTTCCAAGACACCGGCTGGGTCGCATTTGTAACCGATTTGAATTCCTCGATTGTTCAAATGCCGCTTGCACTTGGCAAGGGCGAATTGGTAGACCTATTGCTCAATGTTACCGTACCGTCGGATTCAACACCTGGTGAGATTCCATTCACTGTAAGTGCGGTTTGCCCAACCTGTGGCCAATCCTTATCCGGCACAAATGTGTTCTCTAAGAAAATCGAAGTTCCAACTCTTATCAATTTACAGATGGTTGCTGAGTCTTACGACGTGATCGGTCCGGCAAATGGTCAAGAAATGACTGTCTATGTCGATTTATTCAACTTAGGAAATGCTGATGAATCGTATACTTTGGAAAGGGTTGAATCCAATTGGAATCTACTTTCTTATCTCTCGTCTCCAGAGACTACCGTTCTGGACGCGTGGGATGGTGAGACCTCGGTTGCACTTAACCTACCAATGCCTATCGGTTTAGCACCGGGATTGTATACAGTAACTATCAGAGCTTCAAGCGTAAGTGATCCAAGTGTTATCCAACAGATTACCATCAATATAGAGATAACCGATACCGCCGCTGTAGCAGTCTCGGATGAAGTGGCAGACCAAACCTTCATCCCAGGCGGGCCTGCGCAATCGATGAGATTCGAAGTCACCAATGCTGGAAATCAACCTGATCAATTCAAAATGACTCTAGATATACCCGAAGGGATGAATGCATCTTTCCAACATATTTTGGATGATCAAACCCCCATGCTCGAGCCAGGCGCTTCATATAACGTCACGGTAACATTCGATTTCGATGATGGTAAAGATGGCCAATTAATACTCAAGGTCATCGCAACAAGTGTTAACGAGCCAGAGGTTTCATCCTTTGGCAAATGCACCTATTTCGTTGGTTCGCAAAACTATATTCGCATAATCGCTGATGAGACGACTGTAATAACTGAACCAGGCGAATATTATGTGATAATAAAAATCCGGAATCAATATGACGATAGCCAAGGTGTTTCAATGTCGATTGACCAACAAGGTTCAAATCGATGGTATAGTGCTTCGATTAATTCAGTTGACCGAGATTTCACCTTAGCCCTAGAAGAAACCCGTGATGTAACCATCAAATTCAAGGTTACAGAATCAAGTTTAATGAATTTGGAAGAGGACTTAATCGATACACATGTTACAATTTGGGCGAGTTCAAATACAGTTGAAGACGCCGCATCTCTCGATTTAAAAGTCACTTTGGCCAAGATGGAAGCATCCGACGAAATCAATGATGGCTCTAAGGGTCAAGGATTAGATTGGATTGGAATCGCAACTTGGATTGTTGGCGGGGGATTAATCATTGCTCTGTTTGGGGTATTGATCACCGTTCTCAACGGTGGAGAAGAAGAGGAGGAACAGCCGGTTTGGTCCGAGGAAGGATATGAAGACAATCTAACTGTAACGTATGGTAATGTAGCAGCGGCTCCAACCATCGGGTCATCTATGCCAGTTCCTGATTCAGTACCTCCGCCAAGTCTACCACCTGAGCCGGTTGCCCAAAACGGGCCTGACATCCCTGCGGGTGGTCTTCCAGAAGGCTGGACCATGGACCAATGGCAGCATTATGGCCAGCAATGGCTCGACAATCAAAATTGAATGACCTTTACGATGGGTTGAAATCCATGCGCACGTGCGCAAGGCATTGTAGGAGTAATCGACATGTACGGAAATGGCCAAGCACCAATCTTCATCCTAAAAGAAGGAACTCAACGCACAAGGGGCCGTAGCGCTCAATCAAATAATATCGCTGCAGCAAAAGCTGTGGCCGATGCGGTGAGGAGTACTCTTGGACCAAAAGGTATGGACAAAATGCTCGTAGATAGTATGGGTGACGTGGTAATTACTAACGATGGTGCAACCATTCTCAAAGAGATGGACATCGAACACCCTGCTGCTAAGATGATTATCGAAGTCGCAAAAACTCAAGAGCAACATTGCTATGATGGAACGACAACTGCAGTTGTTTTAGCCGGTGAATTACTCAAGCGTTCCGAAGATTTAATCGAACAAAATGTTCATCCAACCGTTATCTGTGAAGGTTTTAGATTGGCCGCTGAAAAGGCCATTGAATGCCTAGAGTCTCATGGGATCGCTACCGATGGTGACGATGAGGTTTTGATGGAGATTGCAAAGACTGCCTTAACCGGCAAATCCGCGGGTGCGGTCAAGGCTTTCCTCGCAGATATTTGCGTGCGTGCTGTCAAGTGTGTAGGTCACGAAGAAGATGGCGAAAGAATGGTTGATTTAACAGATATAAAAATTGAGAAGCGCCAAGGTGGCTCGATCAAA
>CAUZVL010000168.1:0-3470 GCA_963583355.1 Candidatus Thalassarchaeaceae archaeon | reverse complement strand
TAACATGGGAACAGTACGGTGAGTGTGTGGCTACTGACTCATGGGTAAATGTGTTGAGAGATGAAGTGATTCGTGCTCAGGAATTATTTGATGCTGGCAAGATTCTTTGGCAGCGAGTAAACCCCCATTTAGCCGTTGATTTGATGATGTTCACCAAAGGTGGTGAAGCGATCTTAAAAAGTATAAGAAAACAGAGATATGATACTTGGACCAAACGGCCAACTGTGAGTAAATTTAAGCACATAATATTATTATTTAGGGCAAAACGTGCTTGGGCTCGTGCTGAAAAATCCGCCCGTAGGGCGTAAAGGCCAAACAACCCCCAGACTCATAACCAATGAACTTTCCAGATTGATTTGAGGGACATGCTGGAACGCCGGAAACCGCTTGACCTCCTCTTCCCTCTCGAGGGGGGAGCATCGAAAACAGCCAGCGCTCAACAAGAGGAAATGATGACCCCTCTGGGTCGATTACGAGCGGCTGTAAACCTTACTGCTGATGCGGTGAAAGCGGTTAGCATCACCGCAATGGAAGCCCTGAGAGAAGGGGCTGCGATGATAGGAATCGTCGGCGAACAAAATGAATTGGTCGACCCTTTTTACCATCTCGACGCTCCGATTTGGGCTCGAGATCCACCGGTGGAACTACTTCGGCTTGCATATTCGTACTGTGAAGAACTGACGATGAGAGAAGCTGGAAACTTTTACCATTCCTTCAAATATTTG
Organism: Candidatus Thalassarchaeaceae archaeon; assembly: GCA_963583355.1. Classification (GTDB taxonomy): domain Archaea; phylum Thermoplasmatota; class Poseidoniia; order Poseidoniales; family Poseidoniaceae; genus MGIIa-K1. The sequence goes on along the minus strand of CAUZVL010000168.1, from coordinate 2,745 downwards.
CCGGACGAACAACGAATGGCCATGTGCGCTGTCTATGCATTTTGCCGACGGGCTGACGATATTGCAGACGGAGATTGGCAAGATAGATTCCCTGGCTCTGGTGGTGAAATGGACCCCGAAGCAATAGCGTATCGACAAAATCTAGAGAAATTACAAAACAAGGATTCAATCCTTCAAGAGGACTTATACCTCGAGAAGATTACTCAATTATTTTTCTTCCGAAAAAAATTATCGACTTGCTACAGTGAAACCAGCAGTACCGACCCGGTTTTCCTTGCCCTAAAGGATACGGTCAACCGTTATAATATTCCTCGAACTGTATTCGATAATCTGATTACAGGAATGGAAGATGATCTGTATAATAATCGCTATCGTACCTTCGATGAATTATATCTTTACTGCTACAGAGTCGCTTCAGTAGTCGGTTTGATGTGTATCGAAATCTATGGTTATGAGGACCCTCGTGCGAAAAAGTTCGCCGAATCGTGGGGGATATTCATGCAGTTGATCAATGTATTACGCGACGTGGGTGAAGACGTTCAACGAGATAGAGTATACTTGCCATTAGATGAATTAGAATCTAACGGAATCACCGAGGCCGAGTTGAATGGAGATGTTGTCCTCAACCAAACCTGGGAGCCATATATTCAGAATTATGCAAAGAGAGCACGAACCTATCTAGAAGAAGCCAAGCTATTATTGCCACTTCTGCCGCGTAGAACAAGGTACTCTCCTGCTGCTATGATCGCATTTTATGATAAGATCCTCAGGCAGATTGAGCGCCAGCAAGGCGATGTATTTACCAAGAGAGTTAAATTGTCAAAACCTCAGAAACTTTCTCTCGCTGCAGCGGTTTACCTTCGTCACAGATTTATCCCTGGATGGTTGAATCCATTGTGGACCGGGTTTTCAAAAATTGGATTACTCCCCGATGTTTGAACAGAACCAATAAGGTGAGAGGGGATGAAAAAAACCCTTGCTAATTGGCATTTTTTTATTTTTGGTCTATTCATAGTTTTCCTTGAGCCCATAATTTACTTATTATCAGGCGATGATATTGGAGGTGCTCTTTGGCCTCATGCTTATCGTACATTGATTTGGACAGGCATCCTGCGGGATTACAACAAAATGGTCTTCGTAATATTATTGCTTTCAACTGCGATATCATTTTTATTAATGAAACGAGAAAGTTTGTGGAAAACTCGGATTTCACTCGCTCTATTGGGATCGTTATTTGCTTTGGTTACGATTTTCTTCCTTTTGGATATGGCATATTTCCGAGGGGGGTTTTTACTATTACCAACCGTTTACGGCTTCATGCTATTGATCTTGATATTGAATTCGATTAAAGAAATCAAAATAAACTTGAATCTGGCCGGCATTATATTTGCAGTATGGCTAATCTCTCCTGGCCTTAGCGCCATTAGCGGATTAGCACCAAGTCCTCCTCCTTCTGAAGATGTTAAATTGGGTGAATTTGAATTTAGCACAAGTATTCACCCTTACCCAATGCCGATAGAAGTTGAGAATATAAGAGGTGATATCGAAGCCGATATTGTCTTCTCTATATATCTAACCAAACCGACAAACCCTAGTGGAGAGATGCCGTTGGCAATACTGATTCATGGCTTTGCCAACCCTGGATTCAGCACCTATGAAGACTGGGCAGCCCAGCTAGCATCTAGAGGGATGATGGTAGCGTTCATCCAATATCCCTCGGATGTGACCCCTCCCGGCTGGGACACCTATTCATTGGTTGAACAAAACGGAATGTCCAACCACCCATTCCACCTACCTCGAGCTCAAGCCTTAGAAGCAGCAATAAACTATCTTCCAAGTATTTTAGATTCTGAAGTCAACACCGACCATCTCTACATCGGCGGCCATAGTTTAGGTGCGGGTTATGCATTATTGGTAATGGATCAGACGATTGAAATGGGTTGGGCCAACTCCTCCTTATTCATAGATTTAGAACAGCCATATGCACGTCCGGTTCAAGACCATTTACAGATAAATTCGTCCGTTCCAAACAACTTTATTGCTCATATCGCAATTTCTGAAGATGATATGAGCGTAAATGATTGCTTTGGGGTAGCACATCAGAAATTACTAGGAAGTAGCGCGTTATTGATGCAAATCCCGAGCGACCGATACGGATTTCCACGACTGGTAGCATCGCATTACCTACCTGCAGCAGAGACCCATGACACATTAGCAGATTGGGGATTTTACCGCAGGGTTGGCCATCAAGCAGATTGGATAATCGCCCAAGCGAATCTCGATACACAGTCCATTGATGAGTCATATCTTAGATTGATTGATTCAGATGATTTCAGAGATATGGGCGAGTGGTCCGATGGTACTCCAGTCAACGAGATTACAACATGGGCCGAGGCGATAAATAGTCCTGAGTTTGAACATTGTCAAACCTGGGTCGGACCTTAATCTTGAGAGTATTAAAGTGGAATTTCAAGCATTTCGAGTGAAAGATTGGATTCCAGTAATATATCGACCTATGATAAGGTTGTGAATATCGTGGGTTCCTTCGTAGGTCTTTACCGATTCGAGGTTTGCCATATGACGCATAATTGGATATTCATCAAGGATTCCGTTCGCACCATGCATATCACGAGCAACCCGAGCGATCTCTAATGCAATATCGACGTTATTCATCTTGGCCAGTGAAATCTGCTCTGGAATCCAAGTTCCGTCGTCTTTCTTTTTACCGAGATGGTATGCGAGTAA
>CAUZVL010000167.1:0-3478 GCA_963583355.1 Candidatus Thalassarchaeaceae archaeon | reverse complement strand
GAACCGGGTGGATACCAGTTTGGTTCTCGAAGGGTTAAACACCGATATGCAGCGTGATGTCGAAATCGATTTGGTGATGACGACAGAATCCGATTTGGTAATTCCTCGAACCACTATCGAGATGGTCTATGAGATGGGCGAGCGTCTCCAAACCGTACATCTGATTCAAAATAATAATCAAAGAGGCATCCGTACCGAGTTGATGATGTTTAACGCACCAAGAGCGGCGGATCTCGCCGCGACGGTCGGAGATGTTTTGATCGCGAATTTGACTGTAGAACCTCAAAATAGAATCGGAGTGAGCGCTGCCGATTCCTTGATGTTACAACAATTGAGATTGGTCGATGACATCTGGTGGCCATCAACCTTATTCATCCGGGATGTGCCTGGTGAAATGTATTTGAGGGCTGCACCCGCAGAGGATTTCAATGTCCATGAAATCACTAGTTTCCAAGGTATGTTTGAGTTAACATATCGCTCTAATAGTGACGATATGGACTTGTTCATCGAGACCAGAGGGAAGGCTCAAAATGCCCGTTCAAATACCATAATGCTAGCCGAAAACCTCCCGGATATATTCTCGCTTGAAGTGACAGAATCTTATGGCGCTCACATCGCAGCATCTGGAAACGGGGTCGAAAAATTATATTTGCGTCGTAGTAACGCTCCAATGAACCCCTATGCTACGTTGATTAGTGCCGAGATAATCGGAGAAAACCTCAGAAATGCCGATGTTGAAATCAAACGGGTCGGCGGTTATCCAATCGTCGTCCTCAGCGGAATTACCAGTGGAAGAATCGTTGCTACCGCCCACGCGGAAATCACAGTTGGTGATACCGAAATTGATGCGAGAGGCGTCCTTCTCGATGCCCAGTTTACCGGTGGGATACCGACCGCCTCGAGCCTTGCAGTAAACGGGGTTGTTACCGACTTATCTTTGATTGGTGGTTTGACCGGTGATAAGGTCGAGACAACTCATTTAATGATCGCTGAACCATTTAGTTCGGTGGTGGCAACGGTTGCTGCAATGGTGGTGGGCTGATGGATACCGAAGACGAATTATTCGATGAGGATCTACACGACATCTCCCAAGATGTTGGTGAGATGGTCAAGGAGTTCACTCAGAGGGTTCATCCTTTGCGAGTGGCTTTAGCCGGGGTGATGGCGATGATAATCATCGGTTCATTGGTCGGGTCTTGGTATTGGGTAATACCGCGAGATTCGGTTGAAATAAATACGAAATATATCCAACGAAGTGGACATATTGTTCTCATCGAGCTGGATAATTCGGGAAGCAGAGCCATAACCGAAGTTATGTTCGAGGTTGAATTCAGGGATTTTGAAAATAACTTAATCGGCGGATATACCAACGAATTCGAATTAGTCCCGAGTCATTTTAGCATCGCAGGTGATCCGCTGGAATTGATTGTACGCGGTTATACGGTTTGGGATAATTATTCAATTATCATTAAAATCGATTGGACCGATTTCCAAGGGACAAAAAACTCAGAGGTTTTCACTCACGATGTCGGCCAATTTGCTTATGAGACCTTTTCTGATGAGTGTGAAACCACTACGTGGTTTCTTTGAACCCAAACTGCCCTAAGTAATAAAGCCGGCTTGTGGCGCCGTTAACTTTGTGCGAAGAGCCATTCTGCTACTCACAATTTTACTTTTGTCGAGCATTCCGGTGTCAACTCAAAACGATTCTACCGAGCCTGATTCTCAAGTCGAATGGATAAGGTTCGATCTGCCCGAAGAATCGATGAAGGGTTTGGTCGGAATGCTCGACGAATCACTCAGCCTTGAACAGAGGCCATTAATCGCTCAATCTCGCTTGGGAATTCACGATGCGAGTGGAGTACTTTTCAATCGAGAGATTCCAGAAGAGTTATTGGTTTCTCGTCCAGACATGTTGCTATTGTTGGTTTCGAGTGATTATCGAATAGCCGAGGTTAGAGCTGAGGTCAATGATATTCCCGGCCTTGCGGTAAGAGAATTCATTTCACCGTCTGGGTTGATGATTCAAGGCACTCAAAACGCATTAAGTTTAGCAAAGAGTATCGATGGAGTCGCGGTAACCCAGCCGATTCCATTAGCAATGCTGGTCGATTTCTCGATGTTTGAAGCGACTGAACAACCGGTTCGCATAGAGTCCTGGCGGGCTGAAACACTTCTCGATGGAGTAGACCTTCGAGATTCCTTCGGATTCCGATTACATCAATCGATAGATTCGGTCGCTAATCAAATGCTCGAGGATGTAAAATTTGCCGAAACAGGCCGATTTGATGGAATTCTTAGTATTGATGTTTCAATTCTTGCTGCAGAACCAAGTGTCGCTTGGATCGGCCCTCAACCGAGTTTAACAATTTGGAATGACCAATCTAGGAGTATTATCAACATCAATGCGATGCGACAATATTATACAACCGATTTGGACGGATCTGGCCAAATCGTAGCCGTTGGTGATTCTGGATTGGATGAAGATCATGGTGATTTTGGCACTAGGGTTGTCGGTAATGTAGATATTATCGGTGATGGTTCGACCGCAGATGCACATTCAGGCCATGGAACTCATGTCGCTTGTACAGTCCTAGGCGATGGAACCCGAGGGACCTATTCTGGAGTAGCTCCTGCAGCAGAATTATATTTTCAAGCGATGGAAAATGATAATAGTGGAAATTTCCAATGGTCGAGTCTCAATAATATGTTCAATACCGCTTATTCAAACGGTGCGAGAGTCCATACCAATTCCTGGGGTTCTTCTTCATCATCCGAATGGGGAGTTTATACCTCATCTTCCGAAGACGTGGACGACCGTGCTCGTTATTATGATCAATATTATAGTGGCCGTGAAGGTTTGGTAATCCTATTTGCGGCAGGAAATGATGGTTCGGATCCCGACACGATCGGCTCTCCGGCAACCGCCAAAAATACCATCACCGTCGGAAATTCACAAAACCGCTATTCTGGGGCGCCTGATACCATCATGAGCGGATCGAGCCGTGGTCCGGTCGACGATGGTAGAATTAAGCCAGATATTCTCGCACCAGGCGGTTATGTCCGCTCTTGCCGTGCTCAAGAAGCGACCGATACCGGCGGTGCATCTTGGACGAGCACATGGTATCTCGAGTATACCGGTACTTCGATGGCAACCCCAAACGCAGCTGGAATGGCTGTATTGATTCGTCAATATATCACCGAGGTTGCTGGTAGGCCAGAGCCTCAAGGTGCTTTGGTCAAGGCGTTGATGATCCTCGGTGCGAGAGATGTAGGTACTAGAAATATTCCGAATATGGATGAAGGATGGGGCCGAATCGATCTCAAGAGCACCCTTGCGCCGACCAATGGGAGGGGGATTTGGGTCGATGATCGCTCGGTACTTTCATCGACTGGAAATACCAAATCTTATTCTTTCAATATCACTACTCCAGATCAACCATTCAAGGCCGTAGTCGTTTGGTCTGACGAACGTGGT
>CAUZVL010000166.1:0-3536 GCA_963583355.1 Candidatus Thalassarchaeaceae archaeon | reverse complement strand
ACTCGACTTGTTCGACATCTGAACAAAAAGGTGACCTTGGAGAATTCCACGAAAAACAGATGGTTCCGGAATTCTCAAAACAGGTTTGGATTCAAGAATTGGAACAATGTGATTGTTTTATCAAATCTAGATTTGGGTTTCATTTGATTTGGGTTCATTCAAGGGATGAATGAACCGTGAAGACAATATCTAAGGGGCACTCTCATGAGGGTTGAGCCGAATGCCGACCGACGAAAAAGACAAGACCGAAATAACGGTAATCGTCGAGACAAAAAGCAATGGTAACGTCCTTGCAATCGGTATTGCAATCCTGCTTGGGCTCATAATTTTAGTAATTGCTAGCGACGACGGTGTCGGTGGACTACTCGGTGGATCAAATTCCGATATTCAAGGAAATTGCGCCGATGGGATCGATAACGACGGCGGCGGCCAAGCTGACCACGACGATCCAGATTGCTATGTGCAAAACAATTACAATCCCGAGGGCTCCGAATCAAACCCAAATAACGACCCCCTCGGTGCACCCTAAAGATCATTTGTCAATATCAAAAATTAGGATGCCAGATAGAGCCCCTATGTACAAATAATAGCATGAAATGGTGGGTCTGTCCAGGTTGAGAGTTTGACAAGGTCAAACTCGATGCCAGATAGAGCCCCTATGTACAAATAATAGCATGAAATGGTGGGTCTGTCCAGATTTGAACTGGAGTCCAAGCGTCCCAAACGCCCGAGTATAGGCCAAGCTAACCCACAAACCCTTTCATTCCCTGCGCCGGGCTCTCCCTTCTTGAAGGTCACCCTAGGACCAAGAAGGAACCATCGTCAATCCTCAACAGCAGTCCCTCGCTGATAGCCCGCTGAATCACATCTTCTGGATCGATTGAAATCCCTTTGGCTCGCAAGACGCCTGCGAGTCTATCGGTGCGGATTACCCCCGCGTTTTCAGCAGTTTTTAGTGAGGCATATAGTTCCCTTGCATCGGGTTCCTCGCAGAACTCTACCGCTTTGGTCATCCTCTTTGCAACCTGTTCACGAATTTCTTCAGGAAGGTTAGCAAGAGCAACTTCTTTTTGCAATTGAGAAGCATCTTCGACGGTTGAAATAACCGTAATATCATCACTTACTGGCAATCCACAATGTGGACATTTGTGCGCTTTACCTTGAATTCCCCAGCAGGATGAACAAGCCGGGCACTTGACAACTGTGTACATGTGATCACAGACTGAAGTCCGTTCCTTCACCTTTGGTTTTTGGCCGAGGTGAGCCTGGCCTCATAGCTGGTGCGGCAGGGGCTTTGGTGTCAACCCGCCGAGACGCTGATTCTATTGCTTCGGTTGCCGTTCTTGTCAAACCGCTGCCACGGACTCGACCAGTTGATTGTCCGACTGAGAACTTCAAAGATTCAGGTAAAATCAAAGCTGCCATAGCAACTCCGTGATGGTCTTTTGCGGCTGTAACTTCATCGACAGCAACATCGAATGAGATCACTTCGAGGTCACGGCTAGCCAATCTGCGCTGAAGGTTTCTTTTGAGCATCGATTCGGTCTCTTCAAAATCTAGATCGGTGATGATCTTTGCGACAACCGCGCACTCTTCACCTTCTGGTGTTTGGCAAGCAGCCCAAGCAACACCAGCGCAAGCGGTTGCGCCGTTGAAAGCGTATGCGGTTGCGAGATGACACTCGACAAGAGAGCCCATCGGTAGGGGTTGAGGAGGTGTTGCTTCAAATCCGATTGGTAAGAACGCACCTTGAACCTCGATCAGTCGTGAATCTCCCAATCCTAATTCGACCAATCCTTGGTCGTAAGCGTCCTCAGCATTCTCGCCCCAAGAGGCTACTGCGGTCATTAACCAAGCTGGGCAAGCGGGTGGGGCTGGAGTTGAAACGGGAGTGCCGCCGGAGAACATTAGCCAAGCGACTCGGCCATAGGTTCATCAATACCTTGGTCAAACAGAGGGTGTTCACCATGGATTCAAGAGGGTTATTGTTGGGCGGCGCGGTGCTATTGTTGGCCACCACGGCAGGAGTCTCGGCATTCTCGGGTGAAGGGTGGGTACCGCCAATGTCTATTCTTCTTGGGGTAATTTTTGCGATTTTACTTTTTGCCTTGATGTTAAAAAGCGGTGAAGAGAGGCAGGGTTCGACTCCAACCTCGATTACAAGAAATCAGAGTACATCAAGTCAGGATAATACTGGTGGGAATTTACCAGAGCCAAATGATGCCGGCCTAGATTTACCGATTCTTTGAACTTCTTGCGCTAATATTTACTATTTCCCGACATTATATTTTCGATTAATCATTCGAAAAACTCTTTGACCCGGTGGGCGGATTGCGCCCGCTTTTCTGCTAGGTCATTCATCCATTCGCAAGCCCGATCTACGCAGAGTTGTTTCATCTCCCCTGCTAGGATGTTGCCTGCTCTATAGCCTTGGTTAAGTTCGGATAAATACGCATCATCCTCTTCAAAGAAATACATCATGTACTGGTATGCGACATCTATGTCAGGGTTACCACCTAAGCGGCGGTGTTCTTCAACTGTCGATTGTCCACCGGAGAATGATTTCTTGATCTTCTTTTCAACAGTAGTGATGTCATCCGAAAGAAACAGCGTGGTTTTAGGTTTGGAAGACGACATTTTATCGCCGGTCATACCGATTGCAAAGCGGTGGTAGGTGCTTGAAGGGGCGAGTAAACCCAATCCGCCTAATTTGCGTTCAAGGTTCAATAACACCATTTGAATAGCGCCTTTATCTCTCAAGGTAGCACTCGGAATATTGACTATACCGTGTTTTGGATCCGAGATTATGTCAGAGAATCCAAGACTTGCAATTCCATCAACAATTTGAGCGAAAATTTGCTTTTGCTTATCCTTGTTTACCCGCCCATTTGCCTCGACACCTAATGCAAGAGCGTTTTCCTCCTGAACAGAAACCCCTACTTGGAGTCCCATTTTCGCTGATTTGACATTGAACCAATTGGTTTTAGCCGCCAGACCTCGGGTAAGTCTGATATGAGGGTCTTGGTCGACTCCAACCGGGACCACAATCGGCCTTAATCCGCCATATTCATCCAATTGAGGGTGCAAAATATCTCCGGCCTGAACCAATGGTGCCTGGACGTGGGCAAGATTGGTTGAGCCATCAAAACCGTAAATTGCTTCGAATTCGGAAAGATTGGTCCGCTTGCCTAATTGGAAGCCCAATCTTTGGACGATACTACGCTCGGATTGAAAATAAACCGTTGTTTTCTCTGGATCAAGGCCAAGTGCTGCGTAATTAGCAACATATTCTTCAGCGGCTATCTTTCGACCTTGAGCTAATGAAATTCCTCGGGTTGCTGTTGACTCTAGGTCTGCTACTGCAATGGTTACATCGCCGCCTTGTTTCTGAAACCAACTGACTTGGTCGATAACCATCGAGTGGCCTAAATGCATCATCCCTGAGGGCATTAAACCGGTCAGTACCCCGAATGGATCACCTTTCCTCTTAGCCTCGAGAATAGTATCTAGCTCTCGATGAGCGAAAATAATACCTC
>CAUZVL010000165.1:0-3583 GCA_963583355.1 Candidatus Thalassarchaeaceae archaeon | reverse complement strand
GTCCTCGGCATCATACCAATTTGCGATGACGAAGTGATTCATCATTGCTCCTGGTAATGGAACCGCATTGGTCATCATCGAATTGGGAGTTCCAGATTGTTGGAAGTGCTGCCCGGGTTGTTCGAATGAACTGAATCCAAGGTCGTCGGCGCCATATCCAACATATGCTCGGGCGAGCATGGTGTCAAAGAAAGCGGATGTGTGATCGATTCGGACATCATCAAGATTAAGCGGCTCTACATCGGAACCTGCTTGTTGATTGATTACATCCTTTCGGGCTTCTTCATTGAATTCATCTCGGGTCATCTCATCCCTGAAATCTCCACGTGTGGTCTCATAGACCTCATCCATGAAGGTTGCGAAGTCCTGTCCAGATAGGATGGTTGGTGCACCAAAAATACCGGATGGATTTCCACCCGAATAATCTGAATTATATCGGCCAGCTTTCGGGTAAAGACGATTGTCGACTGCAAAGTATCTAATCTCATGGTTTCTGGTAATTGTCTCCCCAGGAGCGCCATCGTAGTCTTGAACTATGTAGACTCTATTGTCCATTAAATCGGCATAGAGATCGTGTATCTCATCGCTGCTCAATGAACTGGTTAACAATTGGGTAACCAATGCGATTGCAGCATTTGTACGGTGGATTTTGGTGCTAACTGAATCAAATTCATCGATTAGGTCGGCGGTATACCAATAATCTCCAACGATGTAATGAGTTGCATTGAACTGGGTATCGCCAGCAGCACGGATATGGCTGTTAAAGGTGGAGTTAGCAGTACTGAAAGAGGTGAATGCTTCGCCAACACATGAGGTGCTATCGTTTTCATCCGCCGGTTCACAAGGAACTGCGATCCCACTATTATAGACCTTGAACAAAAGATCGCCATCCGAATCAACCATTCCGTTCGAAAGGCTATATCCTTCAGCCAAAACTATATCACGGTTTGATTGAGTGACACTAAAGGCTCTATCGGTAACATCTGATTTGTCCAATGAAATTTGTATCTCGTTGAATTCTGCAACTTGAGCCGAACTGAGGTGATTATCGAGGGTTTGGTCGAATGAGTTACTGTGAACAATATCCCCTGTACTCATCTCGCTTATCTTCAGGTCTGCTTGAGATAATCTCCACACAAACATCGCAGCCAAATCATCTTGGTTTCGAGCTAATAACATATTTCCAGTTGCAGGAATTCCAGACTGGAAGTTATCGGACACCGATGGGTGATCTCCGGCCTCTAGAGCTTGGAAACCATAATCCCACCATGATACGAACGCTGGTCTATCCGAATAAGATTGATCTGTATCTTGATGGGCTAGCCAATCATAAGCCAAATTCCACCCTTGGTCATTGAAACCTGAGCCGAATGAACCCAAGAACCAACGGGAGTTACCTTCATCATCATATGGTTCGTCGTTTAAGAGCGAGAATCCCAGCTCGTTCCAGCGGAGGATATCTGGCATAATATTATAGATTGTCGCGTCCATTTCGCTCTCGGTTTGACCGGAAGATGGCATTGCTGCATCTATTCCGTAGGTCGCATGTTGCGAGATAAGCATGATAAGAACCAATCCAATTGCAGAAAACTGTGGTGTTTTCCAAACAACCTTTCGAGCATTTGAAATTCTATCACCTGGAGTTCTAATTCCCATTCTTCTCCATTCACGAGCCATTTTTGTTGCTCCACTCGCTCGCCAAAGAGCGACTATTCCCCAAGAGCTCATTACGGTCATTGCCGGGGCTGCATTGAAGAGGAATCTTCCAGCAGACCAAGCCATATATGCAGCAACTAGGACCCACATTCCAAGAATGAGTTTTGTCTGTTGCTTCCTCATAATGCCGTCCGATATTGCAAGAATACCCATGACGATTGCGAGGACGAAGACAATAGGACCAAACGAAGCAAATAATTGCCCTCGGCTTGGAGCGCTCGCCTCAGCGATAGTTCCGAAAATCTTATTTTTGGTAAAGTAACCTGAACCTGTGGTCAATACTTCCCATGCATTGGAGATATCCAATTGCTGAAGGATGAATAATAGAGCAAAGAAGACGATTCCACCAGCGCCAAGAGAGCCGAGGACGAGCAACCAGGGCTTGTCCCGGAATCCGGTTGTGATCCAGCCGATAGCCAATGTGAATCCGAAGATGAACAGTAGCGGTTGAAGACCGGTCGAATTTAGAATCAAATCCAATTGAGGGTGTCCATAAAACGGTAATACCATCAAAAATATGGTTCCTAACATCAAGAGGTTGAGAGCGGTGAGGATTGTACTATCTTTGCGGCGAAACATATTCAGGGCAACTTGAACGAAGTATGCCAAGAAAATTATGGCGGGTCCATAGACGAATCCTTTCCAACCTAGAGCGACGATTGCGAAACAAACACCAGCAGCTATTGCATTTGCGCTAGCTAATCGGCGTTCTTTCATCACAGTGCCAATAGCGATTAAAAATCCACTTGGGGTCGCATTGGTTTTTCGCATCAAACGGTCATCACCGCCAGCCTTGACAGCACGCAGGTAAAACATGAATGCTGCAGTTAAGAACAACAAGACGAACGAATCGTGGTCTGCCATAGCCCAAGTCGATTTTTGGACGTGGGTAGGCATGAATGCGATAAGCCAAGCCGCGATTACTCCTGCGCCTTTGCCGAAGTTATCCCGAGCAATTCCAGCCATTGGGAAAATGGTGAGTGCACCGAAAACAGCAGGCAAAGCTAGCATGGACCACCATGCAGCATCTGCGGTAGTCATTCCGGCTAATGGTGCGATAAGCATTGCAGCCAAAGCCATAGACCATGTGAATAATGGAGGACGTGGGTTAATTCCACCTACTGGGTAATTACGGTCTGCATCAAAGATTAGATGAGCGTGTTCAGCGATGATATAATCGACGACTCGCTTCATGTACCAAGGGTCAGAACCACCAGTAAGATCGAAATCATTGAGCCCGTAAGAATTCATTGAAGGCACTAAGTACCATTGAATTCGGATCGTAAAAGCGACCAAAAATGCAAGGCCGGTCATCAATCCAGCCCAGTGGTTAGACCAAAAGACTCGAGCTTGACTAGGTTCGTGTGCTTCGCGGTTCATCCAGCCACCGTATTGTTCGTGGGTTGCAAACCAATAGATGATGACCGATAAGAGGAAGGATATTCCAAACCAATACCAAACAGCCCAAGACACATCCAAGGTTTCGGATGACCAGTGGCCGGTCTCATATAGTGAAGAGATGATGTATAATCCCCACATCGAGCCAACGAAGAGAGCACGGGTAAACCAGCGCTCTGCAGTCATCCAAGCGCAGATTAATGCGACAACTCCGGTCAATGCTGCTGGCCAAAATCCAATGTAGCCATGATATGATTCATCGGACCAAATCGCCAATATATCCAATCCGCCCAAACTGTTGAAATACGCTAATACTGCAATGTGTGAGAGCGCCCAAACGCCTAAAGCGACTTGTAATGGCAAGGTTGCACGGTTCCATGGACCTTCCGAATATGGTATGTATGAAAACCAACCTTTAGCGCTTGGCGGAGCGACCAATCCACGCAATAGGACCGCTGCTAGCATTCCT
>CAUZVL010000164.1:0-3614 GCA_963583355.1 Candidatus Thalassarchaeaceae archaeon | reverse complement strand
TGTTAATCTAACACCTAATCCACAATCTAAATCATGACGAGAATCTTCAGTTACCTAGCCTACAGCATGCGAGCATAAGATGACGGAATGCGCACTCGATTCGCAAGATTGCAATAATTTCAATAATCGCTGAGTATTCTTATACGAATACCTTGATATGATTGGAGCCTTAGCCTTGGCCATGCCAAAAGTAAGCCTCGACATGCCATCCCAATTATTGGATGACATAAAACTCCATGTTGGAGATGATGGGAAATTTATTTCGGTAGCAGATGCAATCCGCACTGCTTGCCGAAAAATGCTTGATCAGCTCGATATAATCGATGCTAGGCATGGTAGATTGGAGGAATCAAAATGATATCTAGAGAACAAGCGGAGCGTGCTGTATTTACACTTTTGAATTACTTGGAAAAGGACCCTGATAGGGAGGGATTACAAAAAACCCCAAAAAGAGTGATCGATTCTTTTGATGAAATATTTGCTGGATACAGTAAAAACTCTGCTGAGGTTTTGGCTTCAACATTTAACGGCGAAGGCTATGATGGAATAGTACTATTGAGAGATATTGAATTCCACTCGACTTGCGAACATCACCTTCAACCATTCAAGGGTCGAGCCCATGTGGCATATATTCCAACTGACCGGATTGTTGGCATCAGTAAATTAGCACGAATCGTGGACTTGCATGCTCGTCGTTTACAAAACCAGGAACGAATTACCAAGGGTGTTGCTGACGATATTGAAGCACATCTCAATCCCCTTGGTGCGGCTGTTATCATCGAGGCTGCTCACGGTTGTATGCAATGCCGTGGAGTAATGAAGCAAAATAGCATCATGACTACATCAGCAATGCGAGGCGTATTTTTCGATAAGGCTGAAGCGCGAACTGAACTAATGCAATTAATTCGGAGCCGAGAACTTTGAGCTCGACCTACCCGATAGTCGAAATTTTTCACTCGGTACAAGGCGAAGCGTTTCATTCTGGAACCCCTCATGTGTTCATCCGTTTTGGAAATTGTAATCTTAGATGTGAATGGTGTGATACAGATTTTTTGACCTTTGAAGAGATGGAACTATCAGCAATAATTGCTAAGGTTCTTTCATTTAATTGTGAAAGAGTTATTTTTACGGGTGGAGAGCCATGTCTCCAAGATTTAAATGAAATCGGCTCGGAATTAAAAAAGCACAAGATTCATCTTTCGATCGAAACCAACGGGACTATCGCAGTTCCAGAACTAATAGATTGGATTTGTGTGTCGCCCAAAGACCAGTTATATCCAAGCGTAGGGATCAAGCAGAGGGTTGGCGATGAACTAAAGGTAGTATATTGTGGCCAAGATCTATCGATGTACGATGAATTAAAAACCGGCTTCGAACATCATTTTATTCAGCCTTGCTATATCGAAAGCGAAAGCATTGAGCATAATGGAAAATCATTTCAGATGGTTGAAACATTGGTCAAAAATAACCCCGGTTGGAGATTGTCTTTGCAGACCCATAAGTGGATGGGGGTGGATTAATGAGAGCGGTAATGGCATTTAGTGGTGGAATGGATTCTACCGGGTTATTGATGCGTCTTTTAGATGATGGTTACAAAGTAGATTGTATCTCCTATCAATATGGGCAAAAACACGATATAGAGGTTGAGAGAGCAAAAGAGAACATCGAATATCTCAGCCAAAATGGTCACAAGGTCACCCACAGAATCGTGAGCCTTTCAAGTGCGATGGGGATATTTCAATCTGCTTTGCTCAAAGGCGGAGATGAGGTCCCTGAGGGTCATTATGAACAGGACCAGATGAAAGCAACGGTTGTACCAAATAGGAATGCAATCTTTGCTTCTATTGTCTATGGCTATGCCCTATCTATCTCATTGCGTGAAAACCGAAATGTGGTCATCGCCCTCGGGGTTCACAGCGGTGATCATGCCATCTATCCCGATTGTAGACCTGAATTCTATGATGCGCTTCAACATGCATTTACGGTCGGAAATTGGGATAGTGAAAAAATTTCGTTTCACCTACCATATATCAATGGTAATAAAGAAACGATTTTAAGGGATTCTTGGTTGGCAATCCAGTCATTAGGACTAGATTTCGATATCGTTTTTGCCAATACAAATACCTCCTATAATCCTGATGAGTTTGGACGCGCTAGCGGTACGAGTGGAGCTGATGTCGAGAGAATATTGGCATTCCATGCTTTCGGTCGTGAAGATCCGGTTCAATATGTCAAACCATGGCGAGAGGTTCTAGCATATGCTCTAAAGGCTGAGGAAAATCAGCGAGACGAGGAATACCAAAACAGGCTGACTGAAGAACAATACCAAGTGACGCGCGGTTCTGCTACCGAAGCAGCCTTTACTGGAATCTACTGGGATGAAAAACGTAGTGGAAACTATTTTTGCATCTGTTGTAATACATTATTATTCACTTCCAAAATGAAATATGATTCGGGTTGTGGCTGGCCATCTTTTCATACCGAGCATTCGGAAGCTGGAATATTGCGCATTAGCGATGATTCGTATGGTATGGCCCGAGTAGAAGTAAAGTGCAAAAGTTGTGATGCTCATCTTGGCCATATCTTTGAGGATGGGCCAGCCAAATATGGTGGCGAGAGATATTGTATCAACTCGGCATCTTTGGAATTTGAGGAGGAATGAAATTGACAACAATAATTCGTAGATATGTAGAGACCGACACCGGGCATAGAGTTCCTAATCACAAGAGCAAATGCCGCCATATGCACGGTCATCGTTATCGGTTTGAAGTTGAAATAGAGGGTGATATCGTCTCTGAAAGAGGGGTTTCAGAAGAGGGAATGTTGATTGATTTCTCCGACATTTCCAATATTCTAAATGAATTTGTTCACGATATTGTCGACCATGCATTCATAGTTTACGAGCAAGATGAATTATTGCTGAAGATGTTTGAGCAATTACCACCAGATCATCGAATCGTAAAGGTTCCATTTATCCCAACCGCAGAGAATTTAGCAAAGTGGGCTTTCAACCAAGTCGAACCACATATCAAAACATCTTATGGAAATCGGTTGAAGTTAATAGCTATGCACGTCAGAGAGACTCCGAAGTCTTGGGCGACTTGGCGGGTATGATTCGCTTTCTCTTATTACGAATCCAATCATCGTCTCCTTTTACATTCTGTAGTGCGGTCGTAGCCTCAATAATCGCGCCTAATAGACGCTCGGCTTCCTGGTCATTTGGTAAAGAGCGCATAATTATTCTCTCAAAAACCTCGGTGACTAATTCACTTTTATTGA
The DNA here is from genome assembly GCA_963583355.1 of Candidatus Thalassarchaeaceae archaeon. Lineage (GTDB taxonomy): Archaea > Thermoplasmatota > Poseidoniia > Poseidoniales > Poseidoniaceae > MGIIa-K1. Next base: position 335 of record CAUZVL010000164.1, on the reverse strand, counting down.
TACTGAGCGAACTACCAAATTCGGAGATCGATTGCTTAAGAATTTGACGCAGACTAGAATCCAAATTCCGCTCTTGGTCTACACCCAAAATGTTGAGGCCATTTTTGACCCGGTCACGATGCAATTCGTAAACACAATGACCTACCGCTTGAGAAAGGTTGGCGATAGGATAGCCATCCCAAGTTGGCAGAGTAAGAAGAAAATCACATTTTTCCAACAAATCTGTACTGAGACCTTTTCCTTCTTCGCCAAAAACCAGGCCAACCGTACCGGTATAATCTCTAAGTTTTCCGGCCAATTCCCATGGCAGTACAAAATGCCTGGACAAAACTTTC
>CAUZVL010000163.1:0-3622 GCA_963583355.1 Candidatus Thalassarchaeaceae archaeon | reverse complement strand
CACTAGGCGAAGATAATACCGAAATTACCCCGATGATTACCGCGATTCCAGAAAATATCAGAGGAAGATCTTTCTTTAAATTGGATACGCCATTGGGTAGACTTCTTTCGATTCCAATCAAACATATGATACCACCTGCTGAATATGCGGCGTTCATATCACGTAATACGTCAAATATCAATAGTAAAATGTTGATGACAATCACCGGCTTAAGCCAAAGTTTGAGAGTATATACCTCCAATGGAGTATACCACTCCCGCATCACTTGTTCGCCACTCATTAGATCGCCTCCGTAGCATTTGTGCGCCTCATATAGTACCAAGAGAATGTCAACAGCATCGCGAAGATTACCACCGACCAAGCTGCAGCGATTCCGTATTGACCTTCGATGAATGCAACATCGTAAACATAGGTGATCAAAATATCGGTAGAACCTGGACCATAGCCGAGATTAGGACCGCCTGCAGTCATTAAATAGATGACGTTGAACATATTGAATGTCCAAATAAATCCGAGTAATGATAGCGGGACGAGTGCGCTTTTTAGATTTGGAACAGTTAGATGCTTGAATTGGTCCCATCGGTTTACTCCGTCCACTTCTGCTGCTTCGTACATATCTCTTGGAATGGCTTGGAGAGCGCCTGATAAGGACATCATCATGAATGGGACACCGAGCCAAATATTGACCAAGATAACCACGATTTGTGCGCCGGTAGGGTCGGCTAGAAGATTCAAATTTGTGCCGAGCAAATCGTTTAGCAACCCGTTGGGCTCGAAGATACCGCGCCAAATCAGGACCGAAATATATGACGGAATCGCCCATGGGAGAAGCATGATTGTTCGATAGGCGACCCGGCCGCGAATTTTGTCGTCATTGAGGAGAATTGCCAAAAATAAGCCGATTGAAATATGGGCGATTACATTGGTTATGGTCCAGACCAAAGTAAAAACTGTAACTTTGAGGAAACCTTCAGATGCGAAAACGGTCCAAAAATTGGCTAATCCAATAAATGCTTCATCTCCAAGATGGGTTTGACTGGCATCGGTTAGAGAAAGCCAGAATCCATAAAATACCGGGTAAAAGGTCAAAACAGCTAACGCGAGTAATGCTGGGGCTATGTAGAGGTGGCTTCCGCGGCCGGAGTGTCGCCCTTTTCTCCGATCGTTCCATGCACCATATGAGAGCAATGCAATCAATGAAATTATGATTGAACCGATGGCGAATAAAACTCCTGAAGTTCCTTTTCCTTGAGGAATTAGATCCTCCGTCGAAGATATTACGCTGAATTCATCGACGATACCGCTACTATCTTTGATAGTAATTAGGTGTTCTTGGTTTGGAATCATTCCAGTTAGTCTACAAGAGTAGGTTTTTTCAACATTATAAGATGCGATACAGCCACTATATGGATCGATTTTCGACATGTTGGATTCGACGATTATTGAATGGGTTTTTCCATCGATCAAAATGATGTGATCACCAGATCCGAACTCAAACTCTACATCTATAGTACGGTAGCCTTCGATGATATTTACGGATTTTGCAGGATCGATTTCAGATAACATTCGCTCTAATTCAACATCGGCCATCTTCAAGGCATCTTCAGCGTTAGAAACACCGGTATAGACCTGTTCAAACGCTGGTGCAAGAGCGGTATAAACCATGGCCATTCCCCGGGTAGTAGGTGCGGGGGTTCCAACTTCAGCCTGAGCGATAAATCCTGAAATAACCGGGCTATTTTGGATTTCTGGATCAAGTTTCAATGCCTTAGACGTCGGCATGGTATAAGTGTCTAGAGCAAATTCCTTTTGCACATTATCCGATGATAGAAATAAGGCTAATTGGGTCGCAGCAATCTTTTGGCTACTCTGTTTTGACACCGCCCATCCTTTGTAGGTAACCAATGGAGAGAGGTGGTTTCCATCGATTGAGACCTTTGGCAATAAGGTCTGACCGGCGTCGATTAAACCCTTTTCGTAGCGAGCCCAATTCCAAGGGCCATCGATTATCATCCCGGTCTCATAATTTTCAAATGAGTTCTCCATGCTAATCTTCTGAGTTCCTTGGCTGACTACCCCTTGCTCCAACTCTAACGCCATCATCCATTCAAGTGATTCTGCCGAGCCGTTGATATCCAATGTAGGTACGCCGTTTTGGTCGAATAGTTCACCGCCATAACCGCCTAAAAACGGGAACCACCAGTAAGCGTTTTTGACCGGGAATTCCAAGCCAACGCTTTGTGCTGCAGAGACTAAATCATCGAGAGTCCAGTTTTCGTTGGGCTGTTCTATCCCATCAAATAATGCCTTATTGTAAATTAATGATAAACAATCAAAGCTCGCAGGAACTGCATAAAGCGAATCACCATAACGCATCGAATCGAGCGAAACCTCATCAAATTGGGACCTTTCTTGCTCGGTGAGATGAGGTCTTAAGTCCTCAAATATCGGTTGGCTATCGATCCGTATCTCGCCAAATTTACCCAATGAATCCGAAGAGATTCGAATCAGATCGGGGGCTTCGCCACCTTGGGCTGCAGTTATGTATAATTGATCAGCATCTCCATATGATACTCTGTTGGCCTCGACTTCCACTCCGGTTTGGAGCGAGAAATCGTTGATCGCATTTAGGAACACCTCCTCTTCGAGTGATTCGGCAGCAAAGGTATACCATACCTCGATATTGATATCTCCACTATCTGGTGACCCATTAGAATCGGTGCTGGAGCCTAGGCATCCGGGCAGCAATAATAGAAGACAAGCCAAGAGGATGCGAATGCGCACAAACCCGACACCGCGTGCGACCATTTGAATGCTTCACACGAACCTCATCATTAACTTCGAAACCGCGCTTAACATAATCATGGTCATAAACGAGGCTAGAGCAAACTTTCCCCACGGGCGTTTTTTCTTTGGCGGTGGAAAAGGGTTAATCCCCATCTCAACAGCTGTTGCCAGCATTTCCAAGTCCTCTTCGATTGTGACCATATCAACCTCGAAGCGGGGTGATGGCTTGAAACCATGTGCGTTGTGGCCCGCGTTATGAGCGAGATACCACGGGGGATGAGCATCGATGCTCATCAGCGAAAACCCCCCCGGCCTTCGGCTACATTGATGATTACCAGAGATGGCGAGGATGGTGTTGAGGTCTTGCTTGGGCATCGAGCCGATACCATGCCTTCATTCCCCGGATATTGGACCTTTCCTGGCGGCGGGATTAGCCGGGTCGACAAAGTGGCTAGTGAATCATTAGGTATCAGTATCCAACATTGTGCGATTTTGCGTGAAGTTGTAGAGGAATTAGGGCTTGCTCCTCAAGGCGGAAGGCTGGTAAAGGTCGATGAACAATTTAGGTCTATCGTCGTCGATGATAAAGCGAATTGGTTTCCTCTGGCTTTAGATGGTGATATTTCGGCCGATATTAACGGAATAAGAATCATTAGTTTGAGAACGACTCCCCCATTTGGACCGATGCGTTTTGAGAATACCTTCCTCCACATTCATGCAAGTGACCACGACGAATTTTCGCTCGTAGGCCAAACCGAATTCGTCGATGCTGCATGGATGAAACCAAACGCTGTAATCGATTCATGGAAAAATAATCAAATCAAAGTTGCTCCGC
>CAUZVL010000162.1:0-3634 GCA_963583355.1 Candidatus Thalassarchaeaceae archaeon | reverse complement strand
GCCGGAGGAGAGACCTGGACTGAGCGAAGCGAGGGAAGGTCACGACTAGGCCTAATCCACGTGTACAATTCATAGCATTAAGAGTGGGTTAGGCCGGACTTGAACCAGCGACCTCGGCATCTTCAGTGCCGCGCTCTCCCAACTAAGCTACTAACCCGGGATAGCATCGCCACAGACAACTGCATTTCAAGCCTTGCGGCTTGGCTTACTCGATATCCTCGAGCACAACAGTTTGCATATCAGCGAGTTGAGAAAGCCCTTGGCGTGCCATTTCTAGCAATGCTTGAAGTTCGTCGTAAGAGAATGTAGACTCTTCACCGGTTCCTTGAACCTCAACAAAGCGTCCATCGGCAGTGCCAACTACGTTCATGTCGACATCGGCGTTTGAATCGAGAATATAGTCGAGGTCAAGGAAAACATCTTCGCCCAAAAGTCCAACCGAAATTGCTGACAAATCGTTAGGAATTACCGCATTTTCGTGATTTTTTGCTTCGGTTGCTGAAAGGGTTGGTGCAGTCCAGCCACTTTCTTTTTGCTCACGGGTAGGGCGTATGTCTATCGGAAGACATTCACCCATTGCAATCAATCGGCGAACCGCCAAACGAAGTGCGATATTTGCTGCGGTGATCGAAGCACATCGGGTTCCACCATCGGCGTTCAAAACATCACAATCGATGGTGAGTGCAATTGGCCCAAGCGCTTCAAGGTCAACCGCGCCACGTAGTGACCGAGCGATCAATCTCTCGATTTCTTGAGTTCGACCTTTTGCTCCACGGCGCTCGCGCCGGAAGCGGGAATCGGTAGAGCCGGGAAGGAGGGAATACTCAGCGTGAACCCAACCTTTGGTAGCGTCACGAGGGAACCAGCCCGGCAGGCGTGCTTCTTTGGTCACACAGCACAGGATGTGGGTATTTCCTTGGCGGAAAAGGATACTTGCTAATGCGTTTGGAGTGAAGTCGATCTCGACCTCGATATTTCGCATTTCATCCTTTGGTCGGTCGGTCTCGATGCCGGACTTGAATTTGGCCATGTTGGTGGGCACAACCCTTGGGTCATCAACGCTTCGCTCAAAGGATGGATTCAAGAATCGGCAACATCTCGGGTTGTTTATGGCAAGGGTTGCAATATGCGGTGTAGCACGAACTCCTATCGGAAAGTTCATGGGAAGTCTTTCCGGATTTAGTGCAGTCCAATTGGGAGTTTTCGCGGTTAAAGAATTGCTTAACCGTTGTGACATCAACCCGGCTAGTGGCGTGATAGATGAGGTTTTATTCGGTCAAGTCCTTCAAGCAGGTGCAGGTCAAGCACCGGCACGGCAAGTTGCTTTAGGAGCAGGTTTACCAAATTCGATCGCCGCTACTACAATCAACAAAGTTTGTGGTTCTTCTCTCAAAGCGGTAATGCTTGCAACAAATAGTATCCGGGCCGGCGAATACAAAGCGATTATTGCTGGTGGTATGGAGTCGATGACCAACGCTCCTCAATTATTGATGAAGCAGAGATTTGGAGCAAAAATGGGCGATTCAGAATTGGTCGATTCGATGATCCACGATGGTCTCTGGGATGTTTACAATGATGTTCATATGGGTATGACTGGCGAAACAGTCGCCAAGGAATGCGATATTTCACGCCAAACCATGGATGAATTCGCAGCTCGTTCTCAAGCACTAGCCAGCCAAGCCCAGGAAAATGGTTGGTTTGATTGGGAGAAATTTTCAATCGAGATTCCACAGCGCCGAGCAGACCCGATTATTTTCAATATCGACGAAGGAATTCGCTCTTCAACAACTCTCGAAAGCCTTGGCAAATTAAGGCCAGCATTCGACCGTGAGGGCTCGGTTACAGCAGGAAATTCTTCGACTCTGAGTGATGGGGCGTCGGCGATTCTGGTTGCTGATGAAGACTTTGCAATTTCCCAAGGCTGGGAAATAATCGCGATTATAGAGGACCATTGCACAAGCGGAGTCGAACCTGCAAGAGTGATGTACGCTCCGGTCCCAGCGATTCAAACCCTGCTTGAAAGAGCAAATATGAAAGCGTTAGATATCGAGGTTTACGAGCATAACGAAGCTTTCGCTGCCGCATCTTGTGCGGTCGCCAAAGAGATAGGAATCCCAGATGATCGATTCAATCTTCATGGCGGAGCCGTCGCCCTTGGCCACCCGCTTGGAAGTAGTGGTACCCGTTGTTTGATCACAATGTTAGGAATAATGCGCAGACTTGACGCCAAAAGCGGAATCGTTTCGCTCTGCCTCGGTGGTGGCAATGCGGTCGCAATGCGGGTTTCCAGATCGGACTTCGTCCGATAGAAATCGGTGTCAACAAGAGAGTGGCCAGATTTTTATTCGCTACGAACTCTCTCAGAATCTGAACACGAATTTTACTGCTGTCAGTAAAAACTCTATGATCACTGCTACTGTCAGTAGTAACTCTCCTTTCCACTACTGCTGCCGCGTATGCTATTGACGACATCAATACTAATGACAACACTGTTGACAACACTAGTGCTGTTGACAACATTAACAAATCGATAGACTTAGCGTCATTATATATTTTGATTTAATAAAATCATTGAACAGAGTATTGAAAAATAAAGATATTTATCAATCATCACGTACAGGCCATTCACATGCGGCCTAAAGGACCACCCGCCCCACCAAAGAATGGACCACCGGCTCCGCCTAAGAAAGGAAGACCTCTTCCTCCTTCAGGTATCGGAACTTTACCAAAAATCAATAACTTCGTTCGAGCAAATACTTTGGAGGGTGAGGGTAAATATCAAGAAGCGGCAGTACTCTATCAAGAGGGCGGCGATACAAATTCTGCAAATCGATGTTTACAACTTGCATTAGCAAATAGTAGAACTACTACTATTACAAATATTCATGATTCAGTAATTATGAATGATGACTAAATCACTATGCTGTTTTTGCTAATTCGTTCATTATTAGTAGATCGTATAGTTGGCCGAATCCAAAAAACCCAAATGTGAAAAGGTAAATTATTCCAGAGCCAATTCTACCGTAATAAAATCTCTGTCCGCCACAAATTCCAATAAGGCAAAGACACCACATTAGATAGCCAGTACTGAGACTTTTACCTTGGTCCATATTTTGTTGAATTACGATAGTTTGGCCACCGCTATTACCCTGTTGCGATTGTGCTAGCATTGTTTGTTGTTGAATCATCGCTTGTTGGTTCTGTTGATTCATCATCATCATCGCCATCATATTGGGGTCCATGCCTTTATCCGATTCAGGTGCTGCCGGTGCTGCCGGTGCTGTTGGTGCTGCAGAAGGGCCAACGAAACTTGGAAAGTGTTCCTGAGTGTAAACAGTGGCTTGATTGACATCATATCCCTGTTGGATTAATGATTGGTAATATGCGTTTTCTTCTGACATTTCTATTCGCCTTCTTCAATATCTAAAACTTTTTTTTCTTCTTCCATCATTGTGAATGGTTGATTCAATTCTTCACTATCAGAATCGATTCCCATAGATAGCATCAGCATCAGCATGCCCAATAATGCCATGACTATGAATATATATGAACTCATATTACCAGTAAGTGGTGCCCAACTTTTGGTGATGCTAAATAAGCCAATACTGCCGACTCCGACTAAAGTCATGCCTAA
>CAUZVL010000161.1:0-3643 GCA_963583355.1 Candidatus Thalassarchaeaceae archaeon | reverse complement strand
GCCGAAAGGGATACGTATGTTTAGCTACACACGATTTCAATTAAATAACAACAGTGAGCCGTGATTTTACCTGAAACCGGGTCGCCGGCATGGTTCTTTTTATACTAGCAATTGTATTGTAATATGTGAGCGAACCCTCACATTTCAACTAGCATTGCAAGCAGACTTATATGGCGGACTCGGACTCCTCAAAACCATCCGTGTCCGTAAGTACAGTCTGGCACCGATAATGAGTTTAGAGGAGTAATGTTATAAAATGGGCGGAAATATTTTCGATAATATTCTTACCCTGAAGACCCTCTTCGTCCAGAAAGAGGCACTGCGTCACAATCACCAACCAAAAGTCCTCCCTCATCGCGAATCCGAAGTGAAAGAAATTTCACTTAATTTAGTCGAAGCTCTCAAAGGTCATATTCCCTCTAATATGATTCTTTATGGAGTGACTGGAGCAGGGAAAACTGCAGTTACCAATTATGTTTGTGAAGAGTTGCAATCAAAGGGGGCGCAAATAGGAAGAGTCGTGCAACCGGTTTTGGTAAATTGTCGCAAAATAGACACCCAATACCGTGTCCTTTCACATTTGGGAAATACCTTGTTAGAATCTCATGAAAAATCGGACATACCATTCACCGGTTGGCCGACCGACCGGGTTTTTAACGAATTGGTTAAGAGAATGGACGCTCGAGGCGGCGTCTATGTAATCGTTCTTGATGAAATCGATCATCTCGTTAAGAAAGCCGGTGACGATTTATTGTATAATCTGACTAATCTCAATACCGAATTGAAAAATGCAAGAGCATGTGTTATCGGAATTTCAAATGATTTGAAGTTCACCGAATTCCTTGACCCACGAGTCAAGAGTCGCCTCGGCCAACAGGATATTATCTTCGACCCATATAATGCTGAACAATTGCAAGATATTTTACGCCAAAGAGCAAATGTTTCGATAATAAAAGAGGCTATTGGCGAGGGAGTTATCGAGTTGTGTGCTGCTTTGGCCGCACAAGAACACGGAGATGCAAGATGTGCATTGGATCTATTGAGGGTTTCGACCGAGAAAGCCGAGCAAGAAGGTTCGAAACTTGTCGGACAGTCTCATGTTAGAATTGCCCAAGCTCAAATAGAATCTGATCAAGTCACCCCTGTCATCAGCACATTACCAACCCAACAAAAATTGGTTCTAGCATCAATATTAATCAATGAATCTAATGGATTAAAGAATATTCAAACCGGTGAGGTTTACCATGTTTACAAACAAGCCTGTGGAGTCCTATCCCAGCAATTTTTGACTGCAAGAAGAATCTCTGGCATTATTTCAAACCTGGATATGTTGGGATTAATTACTGCAAAAACCGTTTCAAGAGGCCGTTATGGTCGATCTAAAGAGATTAATTCTTGTTTACCAAACAATGTAGATTCAAAAGAAATCATGGCAAAAGCGGAACCGATGTTTAACGAGGTATTTGGTAGCAAATATCGTCACCAATCCAGACTCTAAACTCCATTTAGTACCATTTAGTTTTGCGGAAGACTCATAAACGCGCCCTTAGCACGATTGATATATGACCGAAAGCAATGAGAATGAAGAGCGCGACCTAATTTCAATGGTGATAAATCCATCGGAAACACTAGCAACTTGGTATCTAGGCATCGGCCTGTGGGGGCTTTTCCTCGCAATTATGAATATGATTGGCCTAGTTCATCCCGAGTCAAGGATTTCTTGGGGAAATCTTCTAACTTTTGAAATGCTGGGTTCATCCGCATTCGGAACCAAAGCCGATGCACCGTTCTTTGTTTTCGGAGATTTGATTTTCATCGCAATGTGTGCTGGACTGATTTACTTGGGACTCAAGGCACTTACTGGAGACCAACCAATTGGAGATTGGTTCAAAGAATTGACCCAAAGTGAGACCTGGAAAGACCTCGGTGGCCGAGAAGATGGCAACACAAATGCAGTCATTGGAACTTGGGCAATCGCTTTGGGATTCGGGTTTTATCTGGTTTGGGGAATACTATTCATGGGCTGGGTCGATCCTGGCGTCTATGCAGTTAGCATCGTCGGAATCGGAGCAGGTATGGCGCTTCGAAATTTGGCTGGCGCTGAAGAAACCGTTGAATAATCAATGGCCGTTGCGCCCCAAAAGGGCATCGAGATAACCTAAGGCAATCCCTTGCCATAAGGCGAGAGACCAACCAGCGATAACCCATATAGATTTGATTTGATTACTCGTTATTGCATTTTTCAGATTAGAATTAAGAGCAAAGAAATACCAAATTATTAGTGGGATAAACATGAATAGCCCTTGATGTTGAGATATGTCCATTATTGCCATAACATCATTCATCATCCATATCAAGCCGGAAAGCATCGTGATGCAAAAAGGTAAGAAAGTTAAAACCAACCAACTAGAACCCATGAAATCGGATTTGGTCTTATATTTTCGAACTATCCTAATGTGAGCTCGCGCGTCTCGCTTCCGTTTGTTGAAAAACCGTCTCAGGCCCTGTTCAGGAATATGATTAACCACGGCGTCGGGGGTGTAGATAATCGCCCCCCCCGCCTCAATCAATTTTAGAGATACTTCCATGTCTTCGGCATGATACCAACTTGGATCAAATCCGCCGATTCCAATCAAATTATCCCTTCTAAACATTGAGCACGGCCCATTTGCCAATGTTGTATTCTTTGGACGTGAACGATATTTTGCTTCAATCTCAACCGACCGAATTTTCGAGACGATATCAGAGCCTTGGGTAAACACCGTCCGGCCTGTTACCGCAACCACCGACTCATCATCCCCGACCGCCTTGAATAATTTCTCGATCCAATCCGGCTCAGGTCTCACATCTATATCGGTGATTGCAACCCATTCCCCTTTTGATAATTCAAGGGCAGCCATCCTCCCTGCCGACAATCCCTGAGCGGCTTTAGCTACCGAGGTAACCATTTCATGTTCACCCCAGCTCAATACTTTTTCTCTTGAGCCATCGGTCGATCCATCGTCGATAAGAATTACTTCAATGGGTGAATATGTTTGATTTATCAATGAATCGAGACATTCATCGATCCAATCGATGCCATCTCTAACACAAACTGTTATCGAAACCAGAGTAATTATCTCACCTCAAATTTTGATAAAATATCCTTGCAACGAATTTTCGCCTTTTCATCGGTCACCCGAAGTATCAAGCCTTCACCCGGTTGGCCATAAAGGACATTTGTGCCGATCGGTGCTAGGAGATGAATAATTATTGGAGCGAGATCTTCTTCGCCGTTGACCTCGATGCAAGTTGGAGTTTCATTCGCTAATGCAACCTCGATTGAATCCATCAATTGAGGAGTAATTTGACCAGCTGGATTATCGGCAGATAATAGAATATCGAAAGATTCCACCTCGATTTTATGTTTTAATTCGACTCTTTTGGTTTTACCATCGATCAATGCAATATCTGGAGTGATGCCCATGTCGATTAAAGTTCCAACACAAACATCGCCAACCGCAACCAAAGCACCGCTTGTACAATCCTCAAGTGCCGAAGACATTGCAACATCAGTCATATCTTCAGGCCCAATATGCAAATCGCCCATCGGCTGTTTTAATTCTTCATCTAACGATGAAACGAAATGGTGAGTGTTGATTCG
>CAUZVL010000160.1:0-3668 GCA_963583355.1 Candidatus Thalassarchaeaceae archaeon | reverse complement strand
CGATAATTAATGGAAGATCGAAATATCTTGCGTCTTCCTCGACATTCTCTTCGGTTATGCGAAGGTATAAAGTGTGGTTTCCGGCGGTAACTTGGTCCCTCATATCGATGGTGACAATAATGTCACTCGATTGGCCCGAGATAAGTCTCAATGCGACAACTGCGGAATCATTATCGTCAAGGATAGAGTAGTTCCATGTTCCATAAGCTGGGTCGACATCGGTGTTTTTATCAAGCGAACCTGGCGATTTGACCCTCCAAGTATTTTGGTTGGTTGAATTGGTACTATCGGTAACTCTGATGCTAAACGAAATAGTCTCTCCCGGGTCTGCGACGACCCTTCCAATTTCTTGGCCATCCGAATCTTGCAAAACCTCGGCAAGGATTCCAAATGTTCGATGAACTGTAAATGATACAACCGAGTTCAATTCGGAATCTCCAGTACTAGCAACACGGATTGAAACCAATCCAATATCGAGATCATCCCTGGAGAGCGGGGGGTAAATCTTTAGGACCAGAGAAAGGATTTCATGAGAGGAAATATCAGGGGTTAGCGCATGGATTCCTTCTGTGGTCAACTCGATCCCGGTCTCGTTATTGTAGAATATGTATTGCCAACCATCTGGAATATCTTCAACCTTCAAACGATAGTTATCATTATCAAATCCTGCATTGAATATATCGATGTAAAACTCGCCAACACTTTCAGAATCGATATAGTGTGAAATCGCCGGATCATAGGCATCTGGCCTAGTTGAATCTGCGATTTGTCTTTGATGCTCTTGGTCTTCGAAAACACCCATCCTAGGAGGGGCAAACACGCCAACTTCTTCGACATCGAGAACTATTTTTTCAATCGCAACCTCGGCTGACAATCCATCAACATCGGCAAAGGCACGAGCCCAAACCTCGATTCTTTCTGGAGCGGTCGATAGATCGCCATCAGGGGCTTCAATCCTTAGAATCGGGCGAGCAAACGAACCTCCGGTGCTAAGAGTATATCCTGCCGGTTGGCCCCAATCGGCCTCGGACCAAGTCGATGGCAAAGAAGTGAATAATTCAAATACAACATTTATTTCAATTCCTGCCGCACCGGTGTGTTCGACCATAAATTCGATGGTAGTAAGTTGACCTGGAGCGATCAAAACCACATCTGGTTGTTCGACCGGTAAAGAAAGGTACACCCCATGTTCAAGGAAGTCTATTCCTTGGTGGTTATACAAAACGGTATGTGCTTGTACATCGACGATCTCCAATTGAAGAGCATAATGGCCAGCTGGAATCCCTGCATCATATGTCCAAGTATAATTGCCAACCAAGCCATTATTGTCAAGCCTAAGATCATCCTCTTCGAATTCTTTGTCAAAGATGGTATTGGTCCCGGATGGAGTGGTTAGAATTAGGCTGACCGACTGAATGTCATCTCGGCCAAACGCATCTCTTACATCGACTGAAAATTGAATTGTCCTGAAATCCGGTCGGTGATTCGGCGACCATTCCAATTGTTCATCATCTACCCACAGCGAGCCGGTAGCATGAACTTTGACACTGGAATCAGAAAGTGCATTTGCCTTCATCTCAAGGCGGGAGAATCCGTCGGTTTGCTCTACATCACCAAAGGCTACCAAGATTTCACAATCTCCTTGGCCAATGCTGCCGCTTTGGCCTTCACAAGAAGCACTACCATCGATTTGCAAGCGTAATTGTGCTCCTTTTGCCACGACGAATCCATCATCGGGAACATCAAAAAACACTTCATTCACAGTCCAAGAACAATCTGAGTTCAAGATTCCACTACTACAAGGGTCATCCAAGTTCTTGGTTTCGGTATAAGTTGGACCCCCAACCGAATTGAGGGTGAATGTGATGTCAGCGCTTGAGCCTTCAGAGCCTTTGAACTGCATGTAAATCGATAACTGAACATAGAAATTGCTGCCTTCACCAAATATGGTTAGGTCGGATATCATATCGGTGGACCTAAATTCAACCCCTGAAAGAACACTCGCTTCCTTATGCGCTCCCGATGGTTCCATAGTGGTAATCGCTCCATCTCCACCCGAGTCACTCGGTTCGTCAAGATAGAGATCATAACCTTCTAGATTAGCAGGTACATGACGAGCAATTGCCTCTTCAGACAGGTCAGAATAGTCGGCAATAGGCAAGGCTGGAGACAGGAATAGTAGAAAAACTAGAATTGGAACCAGACGTGTCCTAAACATGCGCACCACCCAACGCTCACAGCCGGGGTGTTAAACCATTTTGCCCAACCTGTGCTTCAAGAGCATCACCCTATGGGTGAATATTCTAAATTCGAGGCGGACCAGCCGCGCAATTCAAAACCCCTAGGCCCAAGGCCCGCGATAAGAAGGGGTTGCCGAGTCGGTCAAAGGCGCCGGGCTTAAGATCCGGTCGGAATTCGTTCGAGGGTTCGAATCCCTCCCCCTTCACTCTTTACGCTTCCAATTATTCTCGTGAAGTGGGCTCAGGAGTTATGTTGAGTGGTGTACTTCAGATTGCTATGCAATCTTCACCTCCCTCCCCCTTCACTTGATTTGAATCCTATTGTTCTCGTAAAGGGGTGTGATTCACCCTCGTAACAACTTGCCGTGCAGGTAGATGATGGTAAGTATTGGATTGGTTATCTTTTATCGAGAGGCAATGAGGCTTGAAGGAGGAATATCATGATCCCTCCGAGGATTATTATTGAGAATCCGAGGGTATGATTAGCGGTAGCGAATGAAAGATAGCCACCGATTAGGACTGGGGCAAGGCCAATAATAGAAGCCCACGGGACCGAAATATTACCTTGACAATGATCACATTGAACAGTCCGAACTGGGCCTAAAAATAATTTAGCAGTAAATGACATCGCCACCATTCCACAGTACGGACACCTCATTCCCATAGGTTCGGCTAGACCTCACTCCATATCAAATAATCGCACCTTTTGGTTAAAGTGGTGAATCCCCTGTGGTCATATCGAATCCAACCATTCTTGCAACGGGCTCGACCTGGTCTTTACCGACCAATTGGCCAGCTCGATTCTACAACCTTTGCAATGCCATCATGGACATCAAAGTCGATCTTTTTACCAATCTCTTCCAAAAACCATTCGATTTCTTCGCATCCATATCCCTTCATACAAACAAGTCGATGATGAATCATTCGCCTTTATGTAAGCGACCAACCGCCATCTACTGGTAATATATATCCAGTGATATACTTAGCCGAGTTGAGGAAAAGGACTGCATTTGCGATATCTTCGACGGTACCAGCCCGGCCGAGAGGGACTTTTTCGATTATTTTATCGAATTTCTCCCGCTCCCAACCCGCAGCCATTATCGCACCTGGGGCAATTCCATTAACCCGAATTTCGGGTGCCAATTCGCCGGCTAAATTCACTATTAATTGACGTAGCGCACCCTTGGTTGAAGTATAGTGAGCCAATCCCTTCCAAGCATGGTCCCAACTGGTGTCAACCATGCCGATTATGCAGCCATTTTTTTGCTTTAATTTTGGTGCTAAACCCTGAGTGATAAAAAATGGAGCATCGAGGTGAATCGAGGAGTACCTACGCAATTCAGACGGAGTAACCGTGGCGAAGTCCTCGTGATTATAGATAGAAGCATTATGGATTAACAAATCGACACCACCTGATTTTTGCACCGC
>CAUZVL010000159.1:0-3671 GCA_963583355.1 Candidatus Thalassarchaeaceae archaeon | reverse complement strand
TAGTGACCTTTGCTCCAAGCATCGAGTGGGCGATTCCTAATTCAAGGCCGATATAACCGCCACCGATGACGACCATATGCTCGACCGATTGCTCGAGGTCGAGCGCTTCTCGGCTCGAGATAACGTTATTGCCATATTTCATGAATGGCAATTCAATAGGTATACTGCCGGTTGCGATGATGACGTTTTCGGCTTCGATTTGAGTATCTCCAACCAATACGGTCTTTGCGTCCTTGAATTCAGCCCATCCGGTAATGAGTTCAGCACCAGCGGATTTTAGCAGGTGCTCAACACCCTTGTTGAGGCGATCGACGATTCCGTCTTTCCAGCCCTTTAATTCTGACATCTTTAGTTCAGCAGGGCCGGGGATCGAGATCCCCATATGGCCGTTTTCTTTAGCGAATTTTGCCATGTCATGAAATTTATGAGCTGCGTGAATCATCGCTTTCGAAGGAATACAACCGCGGATCAAACAAGTTCCACCCGCTCTTTCGCCTTCGATGATTACAGTATCCATCCCCAGTTGTCCTGCTCTAATCGCTGCGACATAACCACCTGGGCCAGCACCGACGACTAGAACCTTGCATTTTCTAACCTGCATGATAAATCACCTTTTTTTCACATGAAGAGAGTAGCCGGATTCTCTAGCAAGGTCTTCAACCTTTGAATCAAAACCGCTCCGTCCCAGCCATCGACCACTCTGTGGTCCCAAGAGGAAGAGAGTCTGAGCATCTTGCGGATGACGATTTGGCCATTGCGGACCACTGGGGCGTCGACCGCATTATGGACGCCCAATATTCCAACTTCTGGCTTGTTGATAATTGGGGTCGCGCCCAATCCTCCCATGCGCCCAAGGCTGGTAATTGTGAAAGTGGAACCGGAAAGTTCTGCTAAACCAGCGGTGCCATCACGAGCAGCTTGGCTGACTCGCATCATCTCGGCGGCTGATTGCCAGATATCTTGAGCCTCAACGTGTTTGACTACTGGGACGTAAAGTCCACGTTCGGTTTGGGTTGCAATTCCTAAATGAATTGCTTCGTGACGAGTAACTACGCCTTTCTTATCGTCATAAAGAGCATTGCAAATTGGGTTTTCGCCAAGAGCTTTGACCAATCCTTGCATTAAGAATGCCAAGTAGGTCAACTTTGGTTGGCCTTCTGTTCGGTTTGAATTGAGGTGAACTCGTAGAGTTTCTAAATCGGTGATATCAACCTCTTCAAAGTATGAGAAGTGAGGGATGGTCGAATAGGATTCAACCATAGATTCTGCGATCTTCCTACGTAGTCCAATCACAGGTATATCGGTAGTTCCGGTAAGTGCAACTCGACCTGGGCCTGCTGCTGCGACCGGACTTCCTGCTTCTTTCCAAGAATCCAAATCGCCATGGGTGACACGGCCTACAGGGCCAGATCCACTGACCGAATTGATATCTATCCCCGATTCACGAGCACGCTGGCGCACAGCAGGGCTAGCCAACTTGCGAGCCCCTGCGACTGCCTGAACCACTTGAGCCGGCTCAGGAATAGATTCCTCAACAATAACCTCTTCAATTTCTGGTACAATTTCTTCTTCGACGACAGGCTCTGGTACAACCTCGACTTGAGGAGTACCTTCACCATCGGTATCAAATTCGATACAGACTTGACCGACCGCTAAAATGGTTCCAGCCTCGCCGACCATGGATTTTACAACTCCATCGGTAGGTGCGGGGATTTCGACGGTTGCTTTATCGGTCATAACCGATAAAATGGGGTCGTCTTCGGCGACCGTATCTCCAACCGATACCATCCATTCGACAACTTCTCCTTCGACTACGCCTTCTCCAATATCCGGTAATTTAAATGCAAATACTCCCATGTTTATGCCTCCTGTGTTTTCTTTATCGCCGCTGCGATTCTTGCAGGGCTTGGAAGATAATCCCACTCGGTCGTATGTGGGAATGGTGTATCCCAACCGGTGACTCGTAATATTGGAGATTCGAGGTGCCAGAAGCAGCGCTCTTGGATAGATGCGCTCATCTCAGCGCCGAATCCACTGGTCTTTGGTGCTTCGTGAACGATGACAACCCGGCCGGTTTTCATAACCGATTCAACCACGGTATCTCGGTCCCAAGGTAAAAGGGTTTGAAGGTCGATCAATTCAGCATCAATTCCACTTTCCTCGATGCCTTTTTGAGCAACATGAACCATCGTTCCCCACGAGATAACGGTGCAAGCAGAACCTTCTCTTACGATATTTGCTTGCTCAAGTGGCATAGAAAAATAACCATCTGGAACATCGCCTTCAGGGTGGCCCTTCCAGGTTGGAACATTGTGTGGATCACCATAAAATGGGCCGCGGTAGCAGCGCTTAGGCTCGAAGAAGATCACCGGGTCGTTACACTCTATCGCACTTGTGAGCAATCCTTTTGCATTGGTTGGATTTGAACAATAAACCACTTTTAATCCCGGGGTATGAGTGAACTGAGATTCCGGGCTTTGCGAGTGGTGGTGTCCGCCTTTGATTCCACCACCTGCGGGGGTGCGGAAGGTAACAGGAGTTGAGAATTCGCCACCACTACGATGGCGTAACTTGGCAATTTCATTGACGATTTGGTCATATGCAGGGAAAATATAGTCAGCGAATTGAATCTCTGCGACCGGCCTCAAACCGTTGAGACCCATTCCAAATGCGATTGCAGCAATTCCGCCTTCGGCCAGCGGCGCATCGAATACACGATGGTCACCATGCTTTTCTTGTAAGCCAGCAGTCACCCTGAATACTCCGCCGAAATAACCGACGTCCTCTCCGAAGATTACTACGTTATCGTGCTTGGTCAGCAAGGAATCTAAGGCGCTGTTAAGCGATTGGATCATATTCATTTCAGTCATGATAATCGACCTCACTTACCGAGTTCCTCGCGCTGTTCTTGAACGTGCCAAGGAACGGTTTCGTAAACCTCGGTAAAAATGGTTGAGGCCGGTGGATATGGACCATTCGCCAAATCTCCAAATTTGCAGGCTTCTTTGTAAGCAGCCATTACCTTATCACCGATTTTTTCCGCCAACTCTTCATCTTTTTCTTCCGACCAAGCTCCAATGCTGATGAGATGAGATTTCAATCGGTTGATCGGGTCGCCGCCAGGCCAATGATCTCCCTCATCACCAGGCCGATATATCGACGGGTCATCCGAGGAGGAATGTCCTCCTGCACGGTAAGTGTAAGACTCGATATAGGTTGCTCCTAATCCAGCACGAGCACGCTCTCGAGCCCATTTGGTTACCGAATATAATGCCAAGAAATCATTGCCGTCAACTCGGAATGAAGGAATACCATACGATAGACCACGAGCAGCGAAATTTTTTCCACCAGTAGCAGTATTTCGATGGGTCGAAATAGCCCATTGATTATTAACAACATTGAGGATTACCGGCGGTTTGAACACCGAGGCGAAGTTTAGGCCATAATGAAAATCGCCTTGAGCGCTGGTTCCATCTCCTAGCCAAGTGATGGTCGCTTGGTCATCGCCTTTGTAAGCCGACGCCATAGCAACTCCTACCGCTTGAGAGAATTGAGTTCCGACCGGGGATGAGATTGAGATGAAGTATCCTTCTTTCCAAGAATAGTGAACCGGCATTTGTCGACCTCGTATATTGTCCTCGGTATTACCGATACAATGGCAGATCATGCTG
>CAUZVL010000158.1:0-3675 GCA_963583355.1 Candidatus Thalassarchaeaceae archaeon | reverse complement strand
TCATGCTCTTTGGCGCAAATCCAACCGCAGGTATGGACTGGTCAGATTCAGCCCTAGAAGCAAATCACCACCAGATGGTTCAACTCTACAATATACCTGAATCCATTATGGCATGGAGTGGTGGCGAATCTGATATCGATACCTGGATGGTGGGACGCCTCAAACAGAGAAGTAAAGAATGGCAAACCGCAATGGCTGAATACGATATTCGCGGTTCGGTAGAAGTAAGTCATTTTGATTTAATCAAGGATATCAACTGGTACCTCCGCCGCGGCGGAAATAACCCAGAGATTGGATTGGTGGTTTTGAGGCCATGGGCTCATATGATCTCTATCGCAACCCCTCATTTGGCTGAGGATTGGTGGAAGGCACTTGGAAATGATGGATTGATTGCCGCGAGCACATATTGTTGCCCGGGAGTTATAATTGCTGAAGAAAGAACAGCCTTAGAGGCTGAAACCTATTTACGTGCATTCCTCGAACAGGCACGAAAGGTTGGAAAGGTTGCAATCAAGCATATCGGTGGCCCGCCTAAATCTGCGTTAATTCATATTTCGAGGCCTTGGAAGCGTGATTTAGCCACTGCTGCAATAGAGCACATTAGTCAAGGAAATAATGTTAAAACATTTGTTCAAACCCTTGAAACATTGGATTTTGCTCAAGGTGAAAAGCGCGGAGAGGTGATGGGATTCTGGGGCAAACGAATGCTACCACAAATTTTTAAATGGTCTGATTTAGAAAAGACGATACTTTGTGGGAGCATCGAAGAAGCCGAGGTTTTGAATTCGGCAAAGGATTTCATTTGTTCGGAATTAGGATTGGACCATATCGAAATTGAATCTGGAATCGATGATGTGGGCCGGTCTGGCTCTGCAATGCCCTTGGCCCCAGTTATCGTTTACAGTTAATCTTCATCCAATTCAGGTGGGCGAATCGGCGCGACTGGTTTAGATTCTGGTTCGGGCTCAGACTCATCTTTACCGCCCCAAGTTAGGTAAGCTGCACCTGCAACCATAATTCCAGCAAACAAGAATAACCAAATCGCAAGATTTGAATCTGATTCCTCTTCGTTAACCCCTTGGGTTGTATCATCGTTTTCTTTGAGGTCACAACCGGTACTCGATACCGCTTGACCTGGTGTGGTTGCAGGACAGAGGTCGTACAAATTGTTGACTCCATCATTGTCGTCATCTATTTGACTATTCGTACAACCATTTGAATTTGGAGTTGAGTCTGAGGGGGTGAAAGGACAATCATCATCGCTATCGTTAACCCCGTCATTATCATCATCATCGTCCTCGGTAGTATCCAAACAACCATCTTGGTCTAAATCCATACCAACACCGGCGATTCCGATGATTCCTCTCGGGCAAAGATCTTCCGAATCGAGATATGAATCGCCGTCCTCATCGCTATCTTCCAACCCGTCCCGGCATCCATCGCCATCGAAATCTTCACTACTATTCCACTCGATCTCTCCTTGAGAACAGCTATCGAAGAGGTCGAGAACCCCGTCGTTATCATCATCGCTATCACGGTCTTCGTCGCGACAGCCATCGCCATCGTGGTCGTTTGAATTCTCACTAATCCAGATCGGTGTATCGGTTGGGCAATTATCGAAATCGTCCAATATCATATCGCCATCGGTATCGTCTTCGCAAGCATCTCCAATTCCATCGCCATCTAAGTCGGCTTGGTCATCATCGAGGTTTGGGCACTTGTCTAATTGGTCAACAAAGCCATCGCCATCGCTATCGATGTCTTCGCAACCATCTTGGTTTTCATCGTTTTCTAAGGTTGAAACCCAGCCGAGCGACCCGGTTTGACAAAGGTCGTAAGTATCCAAAATTCCGTCTTCATCATCATCGAAGTCCTCGCCTCCATCTCGACAACCATCGCTATCAAAATCGGTTGAACCCGATGATTGCCAACCTTGCTCTCCAGGAGTGCATTCGTCCCACTCGTCTCCGACTCCATCATCGTCATCATCATCATCACAAGCATCACCAAAGCCATCCTCATCGGAATCCAATTGGTCTACATTTGCAACCCGCTGACAATTATCAGCACCATCGGTCAATCCGTCATTATCTTGGTCTCGGGCATAAAGCCAGAGCGAAATATCGCTAGCGCCGGCCGAATTCAATGTGAAATTTCCAAACGATGCTGTCTCTTCGAAATTCGATGCAATAATTGGTGTGTTCTGTACACTCAGTTGAACCGCCATACCTCTATCGTCGCCGCTCCCTCCTGCCGCTATTGCCCACAGCCATTCATCATCTTGGCTAAGTTGGGCCAATACAATATCCCGTTTGTCGCCATGAGCATCGATATTTGGTAATGTGTCTAAACCTAGATCAAGGGCGCCGGTATAGGAACCTACAACATATGCATTATCTTGATTGTCAATTGTGATAGATTCCAAGGTTTCCCATCCTCCGCCGCCTGCAGAGATGATATTTTCCCACGCACCATTAGAAGATGCTCGGGCATGGAATAAATCCCACCAGCCATTCGAGGTGACATTTAAGTGACCAAATGTTGCTGTTTGAGCGAATTGGCCGACCATTCTAATCTCTCCTTGAGAATCGACCGCGCAATCATTTACCCAATCATCACCTTCTCCTCCGGCGGTCAAGGTCCAAGTGAAATTTCCGTCACCATCAAATTGAGCCACGAATATATCTGAACCGCCAACCGCGGTTTTCATATCGACAAACATTACCGATGCGACGAAGGTACCGACAGAGTGTAAATATCCGGAATTAGAATAACATAAGCCACCAAATGTTTCGATTGCATCTGGACTGGCTACACCGTTTACCCAAATGATTTGGCCGTTTTCATCATAGGTGATGATTCCGAGGCTAACCCCCCCGGCCCCGGGTATAATTAAATCTCCAAATTCTAACAATCCCCGGTGAAGAACCGAAACTGAAATTGCCCCAGAGGGTGAGATTGCAATACTTTGAGCCATGAGATCGTTCGGGCTAGTAATAGATTTCAACCAAATAAATTCGAAGCCGTTTTGGGTAAATGAAACTCGACCGATGAATGCATCGCCTTCTTCTCCATCAGCATTCTTTGACAGATTGAATCCATTGGTGAAATTTGCTTGACAAGCTTCACCCGCGGTGCCTAAGCAAAAATGGCCTGCGATAATAAAATCGCCAGATGCAAGAAGAGCGATGGCATCTATCCCATCATCTCCTTGGCTGCCCCAACCGACATAATCGGTCCAATTCCCGCTATTATTTGCTCTCGCAAGATACATATCAACATCGTTTTGGAATCCGGTCGCACCAAAACCGTCATCGCCAAATGAAATGGCGGTCATAAATGACCCGGCAATGATAGTACTTCCATCATCGAGTGTGATGATGCCCGCTATCTCTTCGTTATCGAATCCACCTGCGCTCCCAGCCCATCCCAAAGGTTCTGTTACTTCGCCTTCTGCTAGAACACTCGGTACAAGCATAGATATTGCGATTAAGACTACTAAAACCGGACGCATATTGGTTCCACTTTGTGATAACACTTCAATGAATGCACCTTTTGGTTCCACAATAATCATGCCATAACCACTACTGGCAATCAATCATGGCACCATCTTTGACCATCAGAAGTCATCTCGGTGCCGACCATTGTTTACGTATCAGCGCCGCGTTATTTGAT
>CAUZVL010000157.1:0-3681 GCA_963583355.1 Candidatus Thalassarchaeaceae archaeon | reverse complement strand
GAAAACAGTATGGCCCCTTGCCGACAAAGAAAATACTGCTGTGGGAAGGAGCGCCACGGCGACTAAACCAATAGCTCCAGGAGTTGAAAAATATGCCTAATGCAATACAAAACACGAAGCCCGAAGAAGAACAAAACAAACCACTACTTGTCGGATATGTCCGCAAGTCGAACGCTGGAAAAGCGATCAAATTATCGGTGAACACTAGTTCGTTTTCCGATTGTGGAACCTATGTGACCAGTGATGGACAGACATACGTACAACTGATCGTTAGTTTGAGTGCGCTTGAAAGCGTCTTGAATGGAAACCGTTCGGTTACATCAATCAGCCATATGCTTGGCTGAGTAAGTAACTGATAACTCGTCGTATATGAGGTGCCCGCCCGCTATTGTCTGCGGGCGGGTCCCCACTATGCAAAACAATCAAAAGGTACCATGATAATGTGTATTTGAGACTCATATGGAGCCGAAGGACATAAAATCAACCCATCTCGCCCGTTTATTCATGGGAAGTGCTATTTCGGGACGGCCTCGCATTATTGCTGGCCTTCCGATCTACAATGAGGAGGAGACTATTGGTACAGTTGTAACCAAGGTCCTCGACTATGTTGACCAAGTGATTTGTGTCGATGATGGATCTTCGGATTCTAGCGGAAGAATCGCTGAAGCTTGTGGGGCGATTGTTCACCGTCACAGGATTAACCGTGGCTATGGTGGTGCATTGAAAACTCTTTTCGCAAAAGCAAAAGAAATGGATGCTGATGCTTTGATAATTCTGGATAGTGATGGCCAACACTTGCCTGAAGATATTCCTCAACTGCTCAAGCCGATTTTAGCCGGGGAAGCAGATTTTACCATCGGTAGTAGATTTATCGATGGGGGTGGGGATGAAGATATGCCCGCTTACCGAAAACTCGGAATCAAAGTTATTTCTGCAGCATCAAATATGTCGAATGATCTTGACATCAAAGATACTCAGTCTGGATTCCGTGCATTCTCAAGACTTGCAATAGAGAGACTTCGATTTAATTCCGAAGGAATGGAATTATCTTTAGAGATGCTTGAAGATGCTCATGAAAAAGATCTTGTCATAACTGAAGTTCCCACGGTAATAAGATACGATGTGCCAAAAGGAAGCAATTATACCGCGGTTTCACATGGATTTACTGTTTTGACATGGGCCATGCTATCTCTTTCCCAGAAGAAACCGCTTTTGGTTCTAGGCGTACCTGGCATGGGGCTATTTGCAGCCGGAACCGCTATGGGGTTGAATGTAGTTAGTGATTTTACAACCTCTGTAGATTCCATGATTGGACCTGGGTTAACCGCAGTTTGGATCGGTGTTTTGGGATTATCCTTGATGGCGACCGGACTGGTTTTGCAATCGGCTAGAAACTTCATTCGCCATCTGCTGGTCAGAGAGTTCGGATTGGACTGAGAAAGACCCCGAAGAGGAGAGCCTTCATGGCTTTGATGCACTCCCAGTAATATCATGGCCGATGATTTCAGACAATCCTCTGCCATTATCACGCGGCTTAAAAAAGCGAGTGAAGCCAAGTTGGACTCATTCTATGGCCAACTTATAGCCCAGCCAAAAACCACCTTAATTCTAATGGTTTTGATGAGCGCATGGTTTGCAAATATCGGTCTGGATTTTAAAGACCAAATCGTTGATGACCTTGAAATCTTTTTACCTGAAGATGCCGAATCCACCACCTTATTGATGGAGGTAAGAACCGAATGGTCTACCGATATTGGCATCATATATATTCAAACAAGAAATGCTGAAAACCCCGATATTTTCACCAACGAAACCTCAAATATTACCAATGTAGATATTTTACACGAAATATCTTGGATCGAGGGTGATGATGAAAAACGCGCCCCCGGGCTCGATAATAATGGGATGGATTGGGATAAATTAGATCATGGCCGTAACGATGGGGTCTTATGGATTATCTCATTTCCTCAAATTATCAAAGAAATCAATTCGAGTGATGGAAGATTTGAACATGCAATGTGTGATAATCCCGGTGAGAGATTAACCCTTGAATTAATCGATTGTGAGGCATTAGCAGCCGCTCCAGGGACCGGTGGAGGTCTTTATGCAATTCCAGATGACCAAAGAAGAATCGATGATATCGTTGCTCAAGCTAGTGGTGGATTCGATAGTTTGGTCAAAGACACCAACGGTGATGGCGTCTGGGATACAACGGCGATTATTATTGGAATGACCCACGATATGACGGTCACAGAATATTGGGAGGATTATAAGGCGTTCTTCGTTCATGTCGATGAAATAATTGATATTGAGAATAGGCCAAATGAATATCGTCAAACCACGATGGTTCAAACTGGACTCTCTAAGGTTTTAGAGGATGTATCAGATGAAATTTACAACGATTTGCTCAATATGATGCCGATTTCCCTTTTCATCACCGTGTTGATAATCATGGCTTTACACCGCTCTTGGAAGGTTGTTATCATAACTGGAACCCCAATTATCATGGCGCTTGCTGTGACCTTTGGTGCAACAGTTTTGCTAGATATGACCTTGACCCCAATGATCATCGCAACATTTCCAATTTTGATTGGGCTCGGAGTAGATTATGCTCTACATATGGTGAATAGAATAGAAGAGGTCCGGCGGAAATTTATCGACCAAGCGGCTGAAGAGCAAGATCGACGGCGCCGAAAGGGATTACCTCCTAACGAAGTCATGGACATGTGGGACCCCATTTTTTACCGCTCATGTGTTATGGAAATGACCAGAACAACAGGTGTTGCAGTAATGTTATCGGCGATTACTACAGTGATTGGTTTCTCGATATTAATCGTTCCAAATATTGTTTCAATTGTTCCGATTCGATCGGTTGGAATGACTTTGGTTGCCGGAATAATCGCTACGTTGGTATTCTCATTAATCATGGTGCCAACCCTTTCATGGTTACTCAGATTTTCCAAGAGAACAAACCCGCCAATGTGGGGTAAGATCTCACGACTACCGGTAAAGCATTTCGCAATAATAATACTGATTGCAGGCGCGATATCGGTCTACGGTGTGGCTAATATCGGCGAGATGTCCAAGCCGATAACCGGTTCTGACCAAACCCCCGATAATATCCCATCGATGGAAGCCTTGGTCGAGTACTCGAATACATTTAGTGGTGGTCAAACCTCTTTATTCATCTTTGATGCCAAAGATCATGCTAATGATGAAAAATACAAAATAAGAGATTTAGCGGTTTTGGATGCCATGGATGAATTAGAACAGCAAATCAATGATGTAAACCATACCAATACTACCAGCCTTATCACTTTCCTCAAGGCTGTTCCGGTATCGCTTACCGAACCAAATACCAATTTATCCCTTTACGAAGGAACATTATGGGATTTGCTTCACGATGAATGTTGGGAATCTACTGACCTAATCAATTGTGGAGCATGGATGGCCATGGATGCACTTAGCACCGATGGAAAAGGTCGTGAGCACCTACGAAAAGATATGGTAAACGTCGCTTTTGACACTCTTTCGAAGGAGGTCCAATGGATGTTGACCAACGAGGGTGGGACCAAAGCTTTGGTTTATGTGACTCAGCCATATATGAATTTGAGAGATGCTGGAGAATTGCGCGAAAACATTGATACAATGCTAGCCGAAGACATCGATGAACCGGGATTG
>CAUZVL010000156.1:0-3681 GCA_963583355.1 Candidatus Thalassarchaeaceae archaeon | reverse complement strand
GAAAGTCCCGGGAGCTTTGGTAATTCTCCAGTCCATTCGACGGGGTTGACCTCTTGGTCCAAAATTGGCCAATCGTTAATTCCACGGTGAACAATTAATCCGGGGAGGAGTCTATCGCTTTCGATATTTACCAATTTTAACCAAGGGGCGCGCCTGAGGATTTCACAAACAGCAGCTTCGTTTTCAGTCGGGTCGAGCGAACAGGTAGAGTAGACCATTCTTCCCCCAGGCACCAATAACTGTGCGGCGCGATAAGCGATATCGGTTTGTAATCGAAATAGGGAACGGCCCTCTTTTGGAGTCCATTTCCACCACAATTCCTTATTCTTTCGGGTCGTTGCAGTACCCGTACAAGGGGCGTCAACCACGATTGAGTCAACACCAGGACTAGCGATTCGACCATAATGGCGTCCATCGTGTTGGGTGATCAACATATTTGTCAAACCGAGCCGGCCGCGGTTGGTTACCAACATGTTGAGTCGGCCAGAAGAAGGCTCGTTCGCCAAGACGAGCCCGTTGGGTACGGCCTCGGCTAATTGAGTGGCTTTCGACCCCGGGGCTGCACACGTATCCAAGACCAATTGGCCATTCTTTGGCTCCAATATAACCGGAGGGATCATCGAGACCGCTTCTTGGCGAGTAACGCGCCCGGTCTCATGGAGTAAAATCATTAATTTCTTAGTTTGAGCATCCGGCATATCACCTTTGGAAAACGGCATGACCCAAGCTTCGGTGTCTGGCATCCAGTCAATCGGCTTTCCCCCGACGCTTCGCAATTTTTCCCGGGTCCAATCAGCATCGTGCCGACGGGGGGTTAACCGCATCGTAACCGGAAGGGGCGAGGCTGCGACTCCAAGCCATTTCCCGACATTTATCCCAAGGCTTGCGGCTAATTTGGCAAGTGGTTTGGTCGCCAATTCTCCGAGTAAATCCTCGTCAGCAACTCGGACCATGACCCCGGGGTCAGGTTTCTCACTCTTGAGTGCTTGTGCAGGCCTTATGGCTGTGAAGCAAGTGGGCAAATCATGGCGGAGATGTTGGTCACCATAACTTTCATTTCCGCTCTGGCGATGATAGTTGCCGGATTGCGCGATAAGTTTCTCAAAATAGGCTGGTTAACCTTTATTTTATTGACCGTAATAGGCATCAACTTGCCAACAAATGCCCTTGCATATGATGGCGGTTTAGCTCTTATCATTTCTATTGGAGCGATGCTGAGTTGTGCCGCTTACAAAATGGAACAAAAAGAATCGGTCTTGATCGCTGGAGTTTTGATTTCAGTTTCATTATTAACGATGTTTCCAAGTGAACAATACGGAGAGGGATTGGCTGGCAAAAGTATGTCCCATCCAATCATTTACTTGATTGCTGGTTTACTATTGGCAAGTAAATTCGATCGAATAAAGTTGTTTGGAATATTTGGGTTCGCCCTATTTGTCGGCTTTACACCGGGGATGATTTGCGCGATCTCTATTTCGATAATTTCAGCGATGAAATATTTGGATTCGAAAATTAAACTCGGAACTGGCACCGGTCGCTCGATTGCTCTCGCAATTACAATATTGATTGGAATTGCGGTTATATTCATCACGACTTGGATTCAAGTTGGCACTATTCCTCGAATTGGTAACGGCTTTGGGGCGGCTTCAGCCACCCTTTGGATGTTGGTAGTAATCGTTAGCCTGGGCTTGGTTGGCATGCTCGCTCCACTGGTTGGCTTCGATGCGCACGCACGCCCTGAGGCTTGGGGATGGAGAATGGGTTTGGCGATTTCACCGATAATTCTCACGGTGATAACCGATCTAACAATCTTCACTTTGATAGGAATTTCCATCGCAATTTTAATTTCGATGACCGGGCCTTTGGTTTTAGAAATGAAGGTCGAAAAACCCGCTTAAGTTCCGGGATTGCCCCCCAACGCTTATCTATGGTTGAAACCGGATTGGCATTTGGAGAATTCCGATTCTCCAACAGGGATGGGTATCCTGATGGGAAGAGCATTTAGAGACGGCGTAAGCACAGAAAGCAAATTGAGCATGAGACCAAAGCGTAGGTCTTGGAAGCCATTAGCAGATTTACAAGGCCTTTCCGGTCGAACTAAACTTATCGGTGATGACATGGGCCCGTTGGCCGATGTTCCGGCGATGGTCAGAATTGAAAACGAGCGCTGGGTATTCGAACGGATCGATAAAGAAACCTTGGCGAATCTAACTCATCGATTGATTGTCCACGAGGATTCAGGGGTCAGAACAATTGGCGCAACCTTAGATTTAAACACTGCAATGCAAGTTGCACAAGGCATGGTTCGTAATGATGGTTCAGTAGTTCTAATCGAACCACTACGTTAAGATTTAATCTCAGAACATGTTTGCAATCCAGGTGATAACACCGTGATTGAGTAAGTAAAAGAATCCGGCGAGTCCAATACAAGCAATGTAAATTTGAAGGGGGGTAATCTTCCAAGCATCTTCGGATTCTTCGTCGAAATATCGAATTAGACCAGCTGCTTGCTGGATTCCGCTGCCATCCTTTTTGGCCATGAGACTCATCCCGCCCAGACGCCTGCCCTTTATCAACGCGACGCGTGGCCCTTCATTCCTCTTCTGCGGTTAAATCGACCAACGGAATTTCTTCATCTTCGACCATCAATACACTTGCTCCATAATCGATGTCCTCGATTTGGATATCGATAGATTTGGCTTCCATTCGGGCTAATGCCCGTAAAACTGCAGGTGCATTATCATCAGCCATAGCATTGCGGGCATGTGTGATCTCTTCGGAATCACCGATGGCCTCTTTGGTTTTTTCAATCAATTCTTCGAGTTCGTTTCTAGCATGAGATATATGGGATTGCCAATTGATTTTATTTTCTTTTACCGTGGTAAATTTCCGATTAAATCGACTTGCGAAAGAAAGTTCCCATGGCTTATGGGCTAGTGATGCTACCAAATCAAAAATGACCCTAGTCCTTGTTTCTAATGGCCCGTTGAGGGTTATGGTATTGACATAACATTTGGTTATCAAACCAAATCCCCAATACGGCCTCGATTCAACCTTGACCGAAAGATCGCCAGCATTTGCATTGAAAATCCAGCGTTGCTCATCAAAGCGCGGTGATTGTTCGACCTTCGGAGTACCGATGCCCGGGATGACTTTGAGCAAGGTTGTAGCAATATCACCCAACCAAACCGAAGTGGTATTTGCTGGGTGATTTTTTAATCTCAAATTCCCTTCCATATCATGACCATGACTCGGCCCGGCTTTTCGAACTTGGGCGAAAAGGATTGATTCCAATGGGTCGAGCAATCCTTCCATATCTCAATCCGATGAGGGGAATGGCCATGAAATGTGCGTAAGATTGGCCAAAGGGTTCATGAGCGATGGGGGTTACAGCGATTGTGGTGAAGACATGGCCAAGTCTAACAAAGACCCCCTCGCTAGTTTGATGACCTTTCCGAGCATCGGTAAGGGCAAAGCTCAGAAATTGTACGATCTCGGAATAAAAAACGCACCTGCTGCGACAAAAGCTAGTGTAAAACGTTTAGAATCCGTTGGGTTAACAGCAGCAGCAATTGCAATAATCAAACCTACGAAGAAGGCTGCACCCAAAAAGAAGGCTGCACCCAAAAAGAAGGCTGCACCCAAAAAGAAGGCTGCACCCAAAAAGAAGGCTGCACCAAA
>CAUZVL010000155.1:0-3684 GCA_963583355.1 Candidatus Thalassarchaeaceae archaeon | reverse complement strand
ATTAGTCCAATTATCCCAACTCGGATTTGGTCAAGGGGATGGGGGTTGTATCGGTATCGTAAAACCCGACTCAGTACCTTCCTCTGTTTTTTGCAACCTTATGTTTGGCAAATCAAAAACATGGGATGATTTTGGTAAATCTATTATGAAAAATAAAATTTCATTTGAATTTAATTCACAAGAACACATAGATCTAGATTCTTGGGATTTTCATCTTTGCCTCAATGGCCCGGTTGAATTAAAAAGTGATTTAAAAGGCTGGGCGAATGGTTTGCGTGGCATTATTTCCGATAACGAATCTATTGCCCAAACCAAAGATCAGTCTTGCCATCCTGTCCACTCGTCGATGAGAACAATTGTCGCTGCAACTCTGGTTCATCAATCTCTGAAATTGATGGGCCTTTGCAAGAAAATACCAGTAAGTGATGTTTGGTTAACTGTCACTTGTAGGATTGAAACCATTGATTTACATTTTGCAAGAGATCACGTCAGAGGGGTGGGGGGAGTTCTACTCGACGTGTCTCCATCCAATGATGGTCTGGCGACAATCGCTAGATATCGCATGCCATTAGAATCCGATGTAGATACACATTCTTTAATCGAAGTCGAAAATGTTGAAAGTTCATTTTCTGGCACTATCGATGTGGGTTTGAGGCCCTGGGCTGATGAATCTTCTGAGGACGAGTATAATCTCCCAACCGAAAGCACAGTTTCAATATTAGGGGTCGGCGGCTTAGGCAGTTGGGCAGCACCATTGATTTGTGATGCATTATCGTCTGGTATAATTCATATCATCGATGGAGATGAAGAGGTTGCGTTGCACAATTTGAATCGCCAAGTATTGTATGGGTTAGATGATATTGATAAGCCAAAAGCTCGAGTAGCTCGAGAAAATCTTGAAAAACATTATCCCGATTTACAAATCCATTCACATGAATTATTCCTCGCAAGATGCCATCTCTCAGAACCTGCCGAAGATGGCTTTGATTTGAATGATGCTGGTGGAGATGATGAACTCAGATCAGCACTTAGGTCTAGTGATATAAGTCTGGGTTGCCTAGATAATATGCATGCACGAACAATTCTAAATGAAGCTGCATTGCTCAACAAAATTCCAATGATTAATGGCGGCGGGGAAAGCACTCAAGGAGTAGTAGAACGATTATTCGACGAAGGTTGTATGATTTGCCGATATGGCGCTGAAGCAGCAAATGCCACAGAAGTAATTTCCTGTACTGAAGAAGGGGTTCGACCGATTACCTCTATCGTAACGACTACTGCGTGGGTTGGTGCAATGATGGCGGCGCTTACAATCTTGGAGCTCTCAGGATCAACATTACACTCTGCAATGAGGTATTCTTGGTTCGATGGCAATTCCGATTCAACAATGGTTTCAAAACCTCCTTGGTATGACGAGGAGTGTATTCGTCATTTTTGACAGAATAAATCATTCTCTAGAAAATAATAAGATAACAGGTGGAAAAAATGATTGAACTACAATGTTTTGCAATTCGCGGCTTAAATGGCAATATGGTGGCTGTGAGTCCTTCGACAGCAATTGAAAACGACTGGCGCAACGGCCAACCGATCGGATTGAAAGGTGAACGGCAAACCGTTGCTGTTCTGAAAATCGATAAGGAACTTGGAGATAATTTGGCGGGGCTTGGTCCTACATTAAGACTTAATGCAGGGGTTCAAGAAGCTGATAAAATTGCAATCAAAGAGATTGAAGTTAATGCCTTAGTTAAAGCAAAACTTCAACCGATCCATGCGGATCTCACAGCAGATCAAGTATTGGAAGTGTCCCAATCTCTGTCTCAGACATATGTCTGTAAGGGTGACAGGCTTACCTTTACAATCAAAGGAGAGCCACTTGAATTCGTTGTATCGGCATGTAAACCTAGACACGGTTGGTTGGGCGTAAATACCGATCTTCAAGTGTCCACAAAAAAAGCGAAGAGAATCAACAACGCGATTCCAACTATTTCTTTCGATGATATTGGTGGGTTGGATGAAACGATTGAATCGATTAAGGAAATCGCAATCGTTCCAATCGTTCACCCAGAAGTTTATCGTAGATCTGGGCAAGATCCGCCAAAAGGAATTGTTCTTCACGGACCACCAGGTGTTGGAAAAACAATGCTTGCAAAAGCATTGGCCCGGGAAGCTCAAACAACATTCCATTCAATCAGCGGCCCAGAGATTATGCGCGGAGTATATGGGGAATCCGAGAAGATTCTCCGAGAATTATTTGATCAAGCGCGTAAAGATTCGCCATCGGTTATTTATATCGATGAAATCGATGCGATTGCATCTTGTAGGGAAAACACATCTGGGGAATTGGAGAAGAGAGTTTTAACGCAATTACTTACTTTGATGGATGGATTCGAAGAGCGTGGAAAAGTGCTCGTTATCGGGTCAACAAATCGCCTTGACAGCATCGATAATGCCCTGTTGAGAGCGGGAAGATTCGACCGTCGTATCCATGTCCCATACCCTGATGTTGAAGGGCGCGAGAAGATTCTCCGGATCCATAGTAGTAATATGCCGCTTGAAGATGTAGATTTGGCAAATTGGGCGAAGAAAACCAATGGTTATACCGGGGCTGATTTGGCAAATTTATGCCGCCATGCTTCCACGGTTAGTTTTCGCCGATTATTCGGAATGGAAAGGTTGAATTCACCAGAAGAGTTTTCCGAAGACGAATTGAATACAATCAACATTTTAGATGGAGATTTCGAAGATGCATATGATTTGATCACCCCAATCGCGATCGCCGAGCGCCGTCCTGCTAGTATGAGTGACGTTGGCTTTGATGATATCATTGGGCACGAAGCAGCCAAAGAGGTTCTTTTTGATCACATTATTTTACCAATCCTAAAGCCGGATGTTTATGATGAATTAGATTTAAACTGCGCAGGTGGAGTAATTCTCCACGGCCCTCCCGGTACTGGGAAAACCATGCTTGGGAAGGCTGCTGCAAGCCAAGCAGGTGTCCAATTTATGGCGGTTTCTGGCCCGGAATTATTATCGAAATGGGTTGGTGAAAGCGAGAGAGCAGTTAGAGAACTATTTCAAAAAGCCGAAGACCTAGCGCCGGTAGTTATCTTCTTTGATGAATTCGATGCAATCGGATCACATCGTGAAGGTGGTGAATCCTCGGTTCACTCAAATTCAGTTGTCGCTCAACTTCTCTCCATGATGGATGGTCTTAGCCAACGAAGCAATGTGTTCCTAATGGCCTCAACAAATCAATTGAAATTAGTCGATGAGGCTTTCCTTCGACCTGGCTGTTTCGACAGAGCTATACCGATCAATAAATTAGAAACTCGTGATTATTCAAAATTCTTTTCACAAGCACTTAAGGGAATCCCTCACGCAATTGAAGATGAAGATGTATTAGATCTTGTAAATCGATTGACTGATCCACTTTCAGGATCGGAATTATCCGGTTTGATCACTTCAGCCAAAAGGTGTGCTGCAAGAAGATGTATCACTGAAAGTTCTTATCCAAATCTAACTATGGCAGATATCGAAGACGCTCTTTCGGCTAAATCATATCTGTTAAGAGGTCTTGATGGCGGCGGAGGTGCAGGATATGCTTGATCGGTTTTCTCGGCAAAAAGGTCTTGTAATTCAAGAAATAGTTTCAAACCTTAGAATCTTTATCGAAGGATTACCAAT
>CAUZVL010000154.1:0-3699 GCA_963583355.1 Candidatus Thalassarchaeaceae archaeon | reverse complement strand
ATCCAAACGACTCCCGTTAGATTGTTCGATATAGATAGTGATTGGTATTCCAGCGACACCCTCACCAGTATCATCAGCGGTTACGGTGATCACACCACTAACTACCTCTTGTTCATCCTCGATGATGTCAGCGAGTTCTACCGCGAAAGTTGCTTCGATTGTCAATCTGAAAGCATCGGTCCAAGACTCACCTGTATTCAGGTAAAGACTTGAATTCATTGGCGTTTGTACATTTAATCTGGTCATACCAGGCTCCATCCAAGAAGGAGGTATAGCGGTCATAGTGAAAGTTCCACCATTCCAGGTGATACTACTCACGACGATACATCGTGCGGTCGTAGTTGTATCTGAGCAATCGGTTCCATTTCCTAGGATGAGTTCTGCTTCATCGATTGAGATTCCTGGGCCACCTACTTCGGTAACCCTGCCTATAACCACTATCGGGTTGTTCAAACCATCACTGCGGATTGTATAATTAGAAATTGAATCTAGATGTACCGTTACATCTGCCCATACTCTGACCACCCCAGTATCGTTGACCGGTAGGTGTCCAGCGCTTCCTTCGAATTCAAAACTCATATTGTGATTTCCACGATCAAGTCCAGAATTAACGATGATAGAAGCGCTCCAATCACCAGAGATATCGGTGATTGCATAACCAACCTGTTGTCCATCGAGGAATATGTGAACAGTCTCACCAAATAAGCCCTCATTATCAGCGGTGTCCAAATCGTAAAGACTGCCACTAACATCCCAGAAGTCGAGTCTGGTCGCATCAGCAGCATCCAATCCAAAGGTGATTCCTGTTCGGTGGGACAAGAAGAAATTGGTAGTGCCATTTCCGGCACGATACCAACCTTGTGCGGGTACATCCGCAGTTAGAACATGGGATCCGTCATCGAGATAATTAGGGACTAGCCAAAACAAACTGAAGTTTCCGTTCTCATCGGTAGTAGCATTTCCAATCTGGATTCCTTCTACTGAAATTATTACAGACATCCCCGGAATTGCTACTAGTTGATTATTTGCAACAAATCCTTCTATGGTAGTGTTTTCACCAACCGATAGCGGGCTCTCAATATTGATCGTCACCAAAATTTGCGAGTAAATATACCATGTGCCAGATGAATTACTTGGGAGGTAATATGTAGAACCTGTAAATCTGGTTTCGAGGCTTAGTGGACCAAGCTCAGCATCTGCTGGAACTGGGTGGACCGCTGTGAATTGACCATCTAGGTCGGTAGTGACATTGGTAAGGAATACTCCACCAAGCCAAATCTCGATAGTTTGGCCAGACAAGGGGTTATCGACAATATCTAATAATCGTCCTTGAACTGTAAGAATTGATTCACGGTCGACATCTCCTCCCGGAGTTAGGAGAAGTATTTGGGTTGGAACACTTACGGAGAAATTGACTACGCTATTGCTTGAATAATAATATTCTGGATTTGCATTATCGCCTTGTCCTACTGGATCAACCCAATCTCGACCACCATTGAAGAGGATCTGTATTTGGTGAGGACCTGCCTCTGTATCTGTTGGAACAATATATGAAATTTCATAAGCACCGGTATCGGCATCGCTCATAACGCTTGCAACTGGGACACCATCTATCAGCAAGTGGACCACTCCACCTGCATTTACCCCACCATCCAAAAGTGGCATGCCCAAATCATCCAATAATGTCCCATTGGCAAATACTGTATCACCTGCGGTCAAACTAACTGAACTTTCATCGATTGTAATTACAGTATTTGCCAACACTACGAAGTTGATATTTGCTAGATCGCCAACCAATCCAGTAGTACCATTAATTCCTAAGAATTCCGCGGTTAATTTATGGACACCAGGATCGACATCATTTGGAATGGTAATTGTGACCTGTGCCATTCCATTGGCATCTGTAGTCCCAACCCCATTAATTGAGGTTCCATTCAATTCAACACTAACTTGAACACCGATAACCGGTGCACCTGCATTATCTATCAAAGATACACTAACCGTGATATTATCACCCCGGTCGGTTCTATCGTTCAAAGATGGTTGACCCGAACCGTCTAGAGCCGGTGTGATGAAACTTAAAACCGTGAAACCTCTACTATCGAATGATTCATTAGCAGATGAGCCTGAATAATAATTCACAGTTGGGATATAAGTGCCGGCAATCGTGTGATTACCAGCTGCAAAACTCGAGGATAATGTGATGATTGCAATCCATGTCCCATCGGCTTGGACGGTACCATTTGAGTATTGGAATCCAGTAGGGGAATCATCGATTGTGAATAGAATATTCGCAACTAATAATGCTCCAGCACGCACCTGTAATGAACTGCCATTATCGGATTGAATCGTACCGGATACATTGAATGCATCACCCGCAACTGGATTATCAGCGATCGCATCGATAACCAGTATCGTTGTCGAACGAACTGTTACCGTCGAAAGGTTTCGCTGAATAGCCAAAAGGTCAGAACTGCCGTTATACATTATCGAGATAGTAACCAATCCAAGCGGTTGTGAAGTCGGAATCAAATGGGTGAAATTACTCCTCCCCTGAACATCGGTAGTATTGGAGGTTAACCAAGTTTCATCGAATAATACCGCAATAGTCATTCCAGGTAATACTTGCCACATATTAGAGGATTCAACCAATTGCATTGAAATATTAACCTCTGAACCACGGTTTACAATAATTTGATTAGGGAATGGTTGGAGATTTTCAAAGTCGGTCACTCCCATAACCTGAATGCTTCGATTTGTAGTTGCCTCAAGATAGAATGGTGAAGATCCATTCACGACATTGATTACGAAGACCCTTGCTCCACGAAGTGTTCCATTGCTTGAAATATCTGTAGGTACTGAAAAGTTGAAACTACCATTGATGCTTGTGTAAACACCATTGACCAACTTTTCACTAGGGTTATCTTCCCAAAACATTTCTAATGCGACTGGGGTCGTAAGTGGACGAGATTGGTTATCCCCGTCTTCTACTTGACCAATCACTTGGAAATTAACTCCTGCAATAGTTTGAGTTGGAATACTATCGATTCTGATAATTGATTGAACCTGAACGGTCACATTGGTTTGGGTGAAGTTTCCGAGATGTCGTGTTGCTCCTGCAATCTTTGCAGATGATATATCGTCTGCTACTTCCATTCTCAATACATAATCACCGGGTGCTATCCCGGTAACAAGCCATTGCAGAGTCGCATTTCCATCTGCTCCTGCAGCAGCGTTACCAAGGCTGATATTGGCACCACCATAATCTAAGATATAATCGACATTTGCTCCCGATACGTTGGAATTATCGGCAATATCACCAACCCAAACGGTTAGATCAGTCGTACTATTCATCGCTACGATAATTGCAGGCGGTGGGCCTCCAGGGCCAACTACCAATTTGACTTCAGATTCAACCCCCATGGTATCGCTAGGAGTCGCAGGCATGGCCGGAGGCATTGCCGCATCTACCCATTCGAAATATGCTCCTCCAGGTTGAGCTGGCGAATCGAAATCTGCAAATACTTCAACATCGTAAACCCCAGAAGGGATATTTGTTGGAACTGTTATACTGAAATTATATTTCCCAGTAGTATTATTCAATAATCCAAAAGATAAATCGATCGGTCCAAGTTCGGTTATCAAGACCGCCCTTACCAAGGAATCATTATTCAAAATTGCAGTTCCATGAACCGCATC
>CAUZVL010000153.1:0-3737 GCA_963583355.1 Candidatus Thalassarchaeaceae archaeon | reverse complement strand
TGGAATCGGCGACAATTTAGCGACAAGGTCGGGCATTGTTGCAATGAAAGAACGTCGTAAATTGATAATCGTTCCACGAGAGACACCTTATGCAACCGTTCATCTCGAAAACATGGCAAAACTCTCGACTTGGGGCGTGATAGTCATGCCCGCCTCACCAGGATTCTACAATTTGCCCGAGACCAAAGAAGATCTCATCGACTTCGTTGTCTCAAGGATCCTCGACCATCTCGATATCGAAAACGACCTTAGTTCCCGTTGGACCGGTAAAGAATTATCTAACGAGGGTTGAAAAGAGATGTACATGCCCCTTCGGGCATGGAAGATGCTGTGGTCATAGAAGCGGAGATAATTCCCACCAATTCCAAATTCAAGCAACAAGCCATCATCGTGCGCGATATTATCCTCACACCTGCGATTCTCGCAAGCTTATTGGTGGTGGTTTTCATCTCATCTACATTAGTTGTAATTTTCGTTGATTTTAGCCCGGAAATAGAATATGAGTTAATCGACTTCGATAAGACCAGCGCCAGAGGATTTGCTCAAGATTTGGTCGACCTTGGCCATGAAGATTGGAAAGGTAGAATGAGCGGTACTGCAGAAGAGCTTGCTGCTGCTCAATATGTCGAAGGGAAACTTGCAGAGCTCGGTTATCAGACCGAATTGAATCAATACCAAGTCCCAATGCATCGAATAAATGGTGAACCATCTCTAAAAATATGTACTACTGGTATTAGCATTACAGGACAGGGTGCTTGTTCAGCAGCAGACTTGGGGTCCTCTGAATATGAATTTTCTCATCGTATAGATTATGTGATCCAGGGATTCTCTGGTGAAGCAAACTTTCGTTTCCAAGACAATGCTGAAATCGTCCATCTTGGAAATGGATCAGATGATGGCCTTTGGCAGTCCGCTGCTGGAAAAATCGGCTATATCGTTAGTGGTGGAAGTGTTGGAAGCAATACTGAGATAATGATCAAGGCTATTGAAAATGACCTTTCTTCGATTATTAGAGTAAATAAGGATCGTGGCTGTGGAACTATCGAAGGAGATGACTGCGTCCCTATATTCAAGGGGACTGGCTTTGATGATATGGTCGCGGCGAATGGTGGTTCTGCTCCAACACAAATGGCTTTTATTGCAATGTCAAAAGATGCAGGAGAAATTCTTGAACAAGAAGTTATCAACGGCAGTAAGCGCCTCGAGATGGTTATAGATGTGACAAATGATGAAAAGTTGACCATAAATGTTCCTTGTGGCACGATGGTAGGCAAGAGTGAAGAAGTGGTGATAATAGGTGGCCATCACGATACTGTTTACAATGGTCCAGGGGCTATCGATGATACCTCTGGAAGTGCAAGTGTACTCGAGATGGCGACTCAAATGTCTAAAATCTTTGAGCAGAATGGCCAACCTGAACGAACCGTTCGTTTTTGCACTTGGGGTGGTGAAGAGGAAGGTCTATGGGGATCGAAAGCCTATGTCGAAGACAATCAGGCATATTTGGCTGAGAACTTGAGATTATATGTCAACCTCGATATGAATCACGTCGATATCGATTATACAACTAGGGGAAATAGCGTAACCCTATTCACAAATAATAAAATCGATTTACAACATATTACCGACATCACCGCTCAATACGAAAAAGCAAACCCGGTGATGGCCGACCGATACGATATTCGCTTAGCTCTCTATGCTGGAGAAAAAGGAGAACCTGATGGCATGCCTTACAACTCAGACCACGGCCCCTTCGTCTATGACCTTGGAACCAAAGAAGACGGCCGGGCTGTCGTCTGCTATGGTAGTGGAAGTTCAGAATACCACACCTATCTTGACGATATGAGCAGATTCAATGAGGAAAGCCTGGGCCTTTCGATTACGATTTACGGAACATATGTCAATTATTTGGCATATTCGATAAACACATGAGGTGGAATAATGGTACAACCAAGCGCCCACGCAAGCCATATTTTGGTGAAATCAAAAGGGGAAGCAACCCAATTGGCTGGAAGTATTAACAAATTTAAAGATTTTCAGAAGTTCGCTCGTAAAAAATCAGAGTGCCCTTCTTCCCAAAAAAGCGGCGACCTAGGCTGGTTTCGCAAAGGACAGATGGTCCCCGCATTCGACCAAACCGTTTGGGAATTACCTCTCAATACGGTTTCAGCCCCGGTAAAAACCCAATTCGGATACCACTTGATTTGGGTTCACGAGCGCGAGGAATGAGTGATGGCTACCCGGGTTGGATTGGAATCCTATGCTGTGATGGCTTGCCATGGGGCATTTGATTTCGAACATGACAAAGCACAACCATTCATCATTTCGATTTGGGCTACTCTGGTAGAGGAACTCATAGATGATGATCTTGAGCAAACATTGAATTATGCAGATTTACAAACAGCTGTCGATTTAATAGTGGTTGATTCCCCTCCGGTAAAATTGATGGAAACCCTTTGTCAGCACCTGATTGTAAACCTCTCGGTTAACCCCTTGGTCGAAAAGATAGAAATTAGAATCGAAAAACCCGATGCTCCTTTACCCCATCCTGGTGGATTGGCGGTAGTGGAGCAAACTTGGACGAGGGTTTGAAGGACCTAACACCCCTCGCATTGGCTAATGTCGGAGGTCAGCCGGGTTTTTGTCCCCTCGGTTTCAGAGGATTCTGGAACCGTAATCGGTCTTGGCGTATTCTCTTCCGAAGAGACCGCCTGGTCGGTATTGCGGGCGTTTTTGCGTAAGTCACACCTGATGGAACTCAACCGATCTAGTATCGTGGTTTGGGATGTAGATGTGGTTGGTAATGATGGTATGAACACACTTTCCTCAATGCATTGTCGAGATTGTCCAGTGTGCAAGCGACGAACCTTTTGGGTAGATGTCGAGCACTTTAGTGCAATGTGCACCGGAACAGCATGTGAGGCGTGGATCGAAGAATCGACAATCGAGCCAGGAATAATAGATTTCGGATGGCCACCTACTCGCTTCCTCAAACAAAGTCAAACCATCGAAGAAGCATTAACAGATCTTCGTAAATTAGGCGTTGAAATCGAGGCAGCAGGCAATACGCCTGATCAAACTATCACATCGTTTCCAGAGGTATGAGGCCGAGAGCGATCATCCCTTGGTTGAGCATTTGTTTCGCTGATTGAGATACCGCGTAGTTAAACTCGTTGACCTCAGCGCCAATAATCACATGGCAATCCCTATAGAACGCATTATAGGCCGTTGATAAATCAAGCATTTGATTAGCGAAAAGATGTGGTTTTTGTTCGTTTATCGCCAATTCTAATCGGTCGATATTACATGCCATTACCCGCATCAGTTGGTACATGGCTTCTGGGATATCTTCAATCTCATAGTTGCTGACCGGTCGGCCAACTTTGGCTGCTATCGAGCAGGCACGAGTATGTGAATACATGATGAAAGGTGCCGAACCTCCTTCAAAGGAGAGGGCCTCTTCCCAACGGAAGGTAAATCCTTTGTCAGGGTTAACTTTGATGATATTAAACCGAACCGCCGACACACCTACTGCCTCTGCGATAGATTCGACTTTTTCAGCCGAGTAAGTTTGCCGTAATTGCCTCACAATCTCTGCAGCATGGGCTTGAGCTTCCTCCAATAAATCATCCATATACACGACATTCCCCTGCCTTGTACTCATCTTCCCTTCTGGCAATTTTATGAAGGCGTAAAACATAACCTCAGGGACTTTATGGCCTAATTCTTCTAAGGTC
>CAUZVL010000152.1:0-3757 GCA_963583355.1 Candidatus Thalassarchaeaceae archaeon | reverse complement strand
CAAGCCTGCCAACCTCTACGTCTTCGATTATCCATTTCTAATCCATAATCGACCATTGAGACCACCAAATATTATTTTTGAGTAGATGCTTCACTATTGTTTGTTCTGACATCCCTTTTTTGAACCATGGATTCTCTAAAAGTGAGTAACTTAAGTGTGGGCCCATTGAGATCAACAGAAATTGTAGTGCCACGATTGAAATGATATTCATCCCATCCATCAGGTACGACATATCCGCGATGCATATCGCTGGTTAGCACAGTGGTTTTATCGGTCCATTCAAAGTACGAATCGTCGTTTATTGAAGGATCTAAATCCCTGGCGATCACCATATAATGGGATTGAGATTGATTCGCATTACCCAAGTTCGATTTTCTAGCGATTTGGTTAAACCAAGCACCTTGGCCTAACCAAGTTGAAAATAATAGTCCGCTAGAATGTTGAGTAATATCGAGATTTCCTCGACGAAGGCGATACTTAGATGGTGCGTATTGGTGGGTATTTGCGATGAGCAGGTCATTCATAGCAGGGTCTGAGCGAATCCTATTTCCGCTTGTCGTTTCGATTGTCGCTTGGAGGCGAGGTAATTCATTGACGATCGCTATCCCTGCGAGTGCAGCTTCTAGATCTGCAGAAAATGTTTCGACATCACTATCCATATAGAAGCCAAAAGATCCATCCGGATCGTCACTTCGTGGGTGGGAATTTACTCCCATTACGGGGGTATTGGAATCTATATTATGGGATATTGAGGTCAAAGTCCCATCGCCACCAAGCACTATTACAAGATCGCGTCCAATAAAATCAGCCCGCCGAACTTGCTCTCGTGCTCGTACATCTACTCGAATCTCTTTTGCGGTATTATTAAGCACATCTTTTACAGTCTGGAGCGAGAGGTCATGGACCGACTCAAAGTTCTTCTTGTAGACTAGGAGAACATCAGCCATGGCCGTTCCAGCAGTCACTACTTTTTGATGCTAGCCCAATAACAAGGTTGATTGGGTCAAGTCACTGGTATTCCCTTATGCAGCCAGACCCTTACGGACAACCTCAGCAAGTATTTATCGACCCAATAACTGGGATGCCAGCCAATGTCATCATGATTCAACCAAAATCCGGAGCACCTAAGGTGATTGGAATATTCATCATTATCTGGGCAGTTCTCAACGGTATAGGATCGATTTTCGGAATTGGTGATGCGATCGCTATTGGTGGATTATTTTTGGTAATTCATATGATTGGTATTCTAGCCTCTGTAGGTTTGGGTATTGGTGGCGGCATGATGGTTCAGTACCAAAAGCGTGGGGTTCATTTGACCTTAGCAATGGTTGTTCTTGGTTTGATTTTGGGTGTGGCTTCGATGACGATGTTGGACGATTTATTAGAGTTGGAAAATGACGAACTGACTGAGGATGAACAAGCATTCGTGGAAGCAAATAACGGCTTAATTGCAGGGATTGGTTTGGTTGCAATAGTTATTTGCAATGGAATGTGTGGCTTAATCGTTGCAATTCCATTGATGATTAGCAATAATGGCTTAGACGAATCTAAACTAATTGGTTGACCAATCAAGCATGAGAGGTGATTTAGATGGGTGAATTAATTACTGGCCAAGCGGCAACTTATGTCGAGGAGATTTGGGTGAACACCGAAAAACGCTACGAGATATTGTGCATAACTAGCGATGTACAAAAAGTGGTTAGTGAAAGCGGAATTAAAGATGGCCTTGTGTTGGTAAATCCAATGCATATCACCGCTTCATGTTATGTGAACGACCTCGAATCTGGCCTTCATCATGACATTATGAAATGGCTCGAAAAGATCGCTCCTTATCATGGTCAAGAAGGAGAATCTGGCGAGGAATATCATCACCATCGGACGGGGGAGGATAATGGCGATGCCCATTTAAAGCGCCAATTGATGGGCCAGCAAGTTACTATGGCGGTAAAAAACAATAAACTACATCTCGGAAATTGGGAGCAAATTCACTATGCTGAATTTGATGGAAAACGTCAAAAAAGAATCTTAATCAAAGTTGTAGGTGTTATTTGATGGTAGAATTATCACAACCTGGCCAGCTTAGTGAGATCGCAGTTCAAATTGGTATAGAGAGAGGGGACTGGGGGTCCGGAAAGGCTTCAGTTACCCTTGATATAGAATCTCGCCATTGTAATAAAGGTGGTGTGGCGCATGGTGGTTTGTACACCATGATGCTCGATATGGCTTTGGGAGGAGGCTTGGTTTCGATCCTTCCTGTCAACGAATGGTGTGCTACAACTCAACTCAATGTTTCATTCATTAGCGCGGCTAGACCGGGTGAAAAAATCTCAGCGCGTGGTCACGTAGTCAAGCGGGGTAGAAATGTTGCTCATCTTGCAGGTGAAATCAAATCGGAATCAGGTCGGGTCATAGCTACCGCTACCGGTACATGGGCGATTTGGGACCATAAACCAAGCAGTATGAACTAAATGCACAACATTCATGCCATGAACCAGATTGGGTGAAGTTATGCAGATTGATGAGTTAGACTTGAATGGTGGCGCTTTTTCGATGACCCTGCCTTACAATTTTTGGGGCTGGGTCATATGGGCTATTGGATTGGTATTGATTCCAATTGGCATTGTTATGACGGGTGAGAATGGCCCAATCGCGCTTGTATTCACGATGGTTGGTCTTTTGCTGATGGCATTTACAACTCCCGGTTCGTTCGAGGCTTCATTGCATAAAGTCCGGCAAGGTGCTATCGATCCAGCCGAATTAGAAGCTAAAGCGCAAGCGAGCGGCCTTTCTATCGATAATTGGTGGTTACAACAAACCACCTATGTTCCAACCAATGACCCTAGCGATTGGATTCTTCCAGCGCCAGGGCCAGCGACTTGGGATGAGAATAACCGCTACGGCCCTCACGAAGATGGTTCGGCTCTACCAGAACATCCTGTCAAGGTAGGAACACCGATTCCTGCCTCGTTTACCTTATTCAGCGTGTACTCGCTTGGTGCGATTGCTATAATGCTCTATATTGGTTTGCTAATTACCCCAACCGTAGAGAGGACATACCTTCCTCCTTTGATCATTTCAGCAATCGGTTTAATCGCAACCCTCATCGGTTATTTCCGAGCAAAAATAATCCGTCAAATGATGGATACTCCGACTTCATTAATTCGGTCGATGGCGGTTGGAAACCCTGAATTGGTTGGTCAAGTCAGACCAGTTCCGGAAGGTTGCTTGACCGTTGTGGTCGATGGCAATCAAAACATGACTGTCCCTAATATGGTTGGATACCGTTGGACTTACGAACAATATCAATGCCGAACAACTACCGATTCAGAGGGTAATAGGAAGGAAACATGCAATTGGGTTACCGTCCGAGCAGATGATGGTGGCTGCCCATTTATTCTTCACGATGGAACCGGTGGAGTGAGGGTTAACACCGATTCTTTCAAGCGAACCGATTGGGGCAAATATCTCAAGCGATGGGATGGGTCTTTTGCACAAACCCTTGGCAAGCAATTGATGGCATCTGCAGTAGCAGGGTTATTGGGTGGAGCAACAATCAAGAAACACCGTTGGACACTTTATGGTTTAAAACTAGGAAACCCCGTCTACTTATTGGGCCAAGCAAGCCCACGCTCCCAAGAAGCAT
Source organism: Candidatus Thalassarchaeaceae archaeon (assembly GCA_963583355.1). Taxonomy (GTDB): domain Archaea; phylum Thermoplasmatota; class Poseidoniia; order Poseidoniales; family Poseidoniaceae; genus MGIIa-K1. The sequence continues at coordinate 114 of CAUZVL010000152.1, read as the reverse complement.
TAGCGGCAGAAAACCTCGATGGATCTCTTGCTAATTCTCTTTTGGAAGTTTGGGGCAATGAAGATGCTCCTGGAGTCAAGTGCACAATGCATCGTGGTACTGAATTATCTAATC
>CAUZVL010000151.1:0-3762 GCA_963583355.1 Candidatus Thalassarchaeaceae archaeon | reverse complement strand
CTGCGGGCCATCAATAATCTGTAATATTACTCATTGCATTTGGATGACAATAGGTCCTCAGCAACGTTGGTATAATCAATGATAAAATGGTTTTCGAAATGCAGGGTAATGTTCATTAGGCAGAGTTTGCCCAGAGTTGAATTATTCGGTGTAGGATAACCACAGGTCCTCAACAACGTTGATATCGTCCTCGGTTAATTGGCGCGGAGTCTGGAAGGCTTGGCCATTATAATTTTTATCAAGAGGTTTTCCAGATGCAAATTCAAGGGTCAAAACTAGTTCTCTAAAGGGAATATCTTCAAGCTTGCGCCAAGGCTTTTTGCCGACCCAATATGTATCGAAAGGAACCCGGGAGAGTGACCTTCCAATGAGGTCTTCACATTGTTTTCGAGAAGTTGTGAATTTATCTAGTATCAGTTTGCCAAATAACGAGTGGTAGCCGTTCTCGTCGATATTGGTAAAGTAAACCGTGTCGCCTTTTGCATATTTTGTTGCGAGGTTTTTACGCTTAGATCCCCAACAAGAATGACTCCAACTAAGAGTCCTTTCTGCCTCTTCGATGTTCGCGGAGGTCCAGTAGGCGAGCCATGTGGCCATGGTTAAGGGTTCAATGCGGATTATTTAACATTTAATGAGGATGAGATTTTCCACAGGTTTTTATATCCATTAAAATAAACTAGTGAGTATGGGTTGGCAATTATTACCAGAACCAAATAATCTTAACACGATGACTTTACCTGATGAATTGAGGGATTATCGCCATTTAATCGATGGTGGAAACAATCAATGCTTCGACGATGCGTTTCTTGGTGGAAACGATGAGAGCATTTGCTTTGGCTCGGGTCGACCAATAATTATCGTTCCACGAAGTTGGCCGCCGCATCGAGACTGGAACGGTGATTCTAATCCACCGAGGAAGGCTTTGATCTATCTTGATGATATGATAGATGCGGTCAAGGATGAAATTCCATGCAATATTCTCGATGCTTGTGGAATGCCTATCGACCCGATTGAAGAATTGAAGGCGATTATTAGGCATTGTAAAGACCATGTCGAAATGATCACAATATATGGCTCATATTGGGCTGCCAATGAGTTCTTTAAAATCGTCAACAAAAGGGGCGACCGGGCGGTTCCCGAGATTACAAATATGATCGAGTCGATAAATGAGACATTGCCAAATATGATTTTATTCAAATTCGTGATAGCCAGAGGTTGTAGAGATATTCAAAGAAGTTCAGCGGCGGAGTTTTTGCACTACTGAATCAAGAATGAAAACACCTAGCACGAAAATGTTGCTTTTACGATTTTATGCTGAGCAATTCGTTTCAAGGGTAGCGTCTGTATCGACCTACTAAACCCCTTTTGTATTGGAAAATAAAATGCAAAGGGTTTCTGCTTGAACCCTTTAGATAATCAAAAAATCAATGAGATATTGTATGCCAAGTAAAATAAGAAAGAAGCATATAATGGGACGGAGATAATCAATCAAATTTCCATTCCATCCAGTGTCTCGTTCAACCACTCTCTTAGTTTCTTCCTCACCATATTTTTTGACATGTTCTTTCCTAAAACCAGAGTAAATCCAATAGTATATCCCGCAACCAATAACCACTTCTCCAACCGCTAATACTATCCCTTGTAGTGTCGCCATGCATTGACGTCATTGAACTAATTTAAGACGATTTGGGGGATTCAGTGGGTCGATACAGACGCTACACTTAGATTATCGATTTCGCATAAGGAAATCTCCGTTTCCGCGCAAACCTCAAGTCGAACCCCCGGAGTAGCGAATCTATGGCTCGTCGCTTGTACCACGGTTTGTTCTTGGTACTTGTGATGCTTATGGCGAGTTGTCTTCCTGGCGATCTCATGCCAGCAGAGGTTCAAATGGAAACCCCAACCGCTTGGCCAGAAGGTAGTAATGCCTACGATAACATGGTCGATTTAACCGAGTTTGGCTACCGTCAAATCGATACATCAGCAAACGAAAATGCTAGGAATTGGATTGCGAGTGAACTTGAATCGATGGGCTACGAGGTCGAGCGGCAATCGTTCTCAACAGAGGTCTGTGATAACTGTCAAAACATTGTTGTCACGATAAACGGAACCTTGGAAGATGATTGGCGCGTTGTCGGTGCACATCATGATGCCATCTGTTACTCACCGCCACCGCTCATCGGTGTCACCTATCCGACCTGCACCAGCAGCGGCGCGTACGATGACGGTACCGGCTCAGGAGCGCTCCTAGAATTGGCCAGAACCTTTGCCCTGTGGAACGGCACTCCCTTGCATACCTGGAAACTATCATGGTGGGATTATGAGGAATGGCAAGGTAGTGGTAGCCCTGAAGGCGGAGGAAAAGGCAGTCTTCATTTTGTTGAACAGCAGATCCCAGACCACGTCAATGTAACCTACATCAATCTCGACATGTTTGCCCTCAATTGGCCAGTCCCTACCCCGTTGGTCAGTCAATTAGCTGGCTGTGATGAGGACTATTGGACATTGTACATGTTCACCTCCCCGGTTGACGATTGGTCATATTACGAAAATAATGGATTGGAAGTCACTAATGAAATGCAGGTCAATGCTGAATGGTTTCAAGGGCATTTGAAAGAAATCAATTCCAATCTATCCCATCCTGAAGAGTGGGTAAGAGTCATCGATGATACCAAAGGAAATTCAGATCATTATAATTTCATCATGAACAACCATACCGCGACCTGGCTTCGAGGTCAACATCAGTACCTCGCCGAAGAGGGTGATGCCTGTGAACAAACTCCCAAGCATGCTCAAACTGATTCTGTAACCACCATCAACACGATGGCTGGGGGAAGGGCAAACGTCGAGGAGGGTCTGCAAACTGGGCTGGATATTGTGGCCACTTTGGCGTGGTGGGATTGGAATGCTAATCGTTCTAATGTGTCGGATGGAGAGGATAATTCCACCACTATGTCCGTGGGTAGTGGTGTGATTTCGGGATTGTTATTCTCGCCTTGGTTCATTGCAATGTTCGCACTTGTAGGCTTCATTTCTTTGCGACGAGATAAGTATCAATTGGGCTTGGTTTTGGAAGAAGATTCGAGTTCAACCATCGGTGATTCCTCATCGAAAGGAAAAACTTTGATCGATAGTTATCGGTCTAGAGTCTTGACATTATGTGCTCTTTATGTCGCTCAAGGCATTCCATGGGGTTTCATAACTATTACATTCGTAACATATCTCGCGGTAAAGGGTGTTGCTGCCGGGGAATTGGCATTTTTACTAACCCTTGGGACCCTTCCTTGGTCGCTCAAATTTTTATGGGGACCGGTAATAGATCGCTATCAAAATCGAAAATATGGACGGCGTAGGCCTTGGATTTTAATCGCACAAACCGGGATGATAATTGCATTATTATCGATGGCATTCATTCCAAATCCTACAAGTGATGTTAGATTGATCGCTTCGATGTTTTTGGTTTACAATATTTTCACTTCATTACAAGATGTTAGCACCGATGCCCTAGCTGTTGATATTCTGAAACCTCATGAGGTTGAAAAGGTCAACAGTTACATGTTCACATCAAAGACCGTCGGTGGAATGATCGGTGGCGCAGGTCTAGGCACAATAATCGGGATAGTTGGTATTAAGGGTGCAATTCTGTTGCAAATTCCAATTCTGATTGTGATAATGCTGGTTCCTTTACTGATGAGGGAGCGCCCCGGTGAGAAATTATTTCCATGGGATGCTGATGATGATATCGGTGATGAAACCAAAAAC
>CAUZVL010000150.1:0-3785 GCA_963583355.1 Candidatus Thalassarchaeaceae archaeon | reverse complement strand
GCAAAAGGCCCTAGGTATGAAAAAAAGCCTCGGGTTTTTATCCGGTAGAGTCACTTTTATCATTGATGATAAAGGGATCATCAGAGATGTATTTAATTCTCAATTACGATTTAAGCAACACGCAAGACGAGCTTTGAAAAAACTCAAAGCGCGGTGATGTCGAACCGGTCTTTATCGACTCCCATGGCTTCGACCGCTTTTTCAAATACCTCTTTGTCGACATCTCGACTTCTAACTAAAGAAGATAATGCTGCGAGGGTAATATGTTCGGAATCGATCTCGAAGTGGCGTCTAAGCGCTGGGCGGGTATCCGATTTACCAAAGCCATCGGTTCCCAAAACTGTATAATCTCCGCCGACCCATTGGCGGATCATATCTGGTACTGCGATTTGATTATCGCTAACTGCAATAGTTGGATCGTTTCCATCGCCTAGCATTTGTTCAGCGTAGCAAATTTGTCTTGCGCTGCCCGGGTTCATGCGGTTTGTTCTCTCGACTTCCAAACCATCGCGTCTCAATTCTCCATACGATGTTGCCGACCAAATCTCGCAGCGAACCCCGAAAGTGCTGAGGGCTTCAACCGCTGAAAATAATTGAAGCATTATCGGACCTGACCCGATCAATCTCACGATTGGTCCTTCGCCTTTTGGTGCGCTTCGTAACCGATACAATCCTTTCAATATTCCTTGGTCGACATCTGCGGGTTTTGGTGGCATCGGATGATTCTCATTATAGACAGCAACATAGTAAATCAAATCCTTATTTTCAATATACATCTCGTCGATTCCGCCGCGGATAATCGTTGCTAATTCATAGGCGAATGCTGGGTCGTATGCTCTAACAGCAGGATTTGTTTGTGCCATCACTAGACTGTGGCCGTCTTGATGTTGAAGCCCTTCGCCGTTTAGGGTGGTTCTTCCACTGGTGGCTCCAATCAAAAAACCGCGCGCCCGCTGGTCGGCTGCCGACCAAATGAGGTCTGCAATTCTTTGAAACCCAAACATCGAATAAAATATGTAAAATGGAATGGTTGGACAGCCCTGGGTCGAATATGAGGTTGCGCTTGCGATGAAAGTAGACATCGCTCCGGCTTCCGAAATCCCTTCTTCAAAGAGTTGCCCGGTTTTGCTCTCTTTGTATTTCAAAATCATTTTATGGTCGACTGGCGTGTATAGTTGTCCTTCTGGATGATAGATTCCAAACTCGGCAAATAGTGGATCCATTCCGAAGGTTCTACCCTCGTCGGGAATGATTGGAACGATGTTTTTACCAACCGATTCATCCTTCATCAGGCCACGTAATAATCTAACAAATGCCATGGTTGTCGAAACCTGCATTTTGCCCTTTGTCCCCTCATCAAAGGCAGCATAACCCTCTGGGCCGGGCGGGATAAGCCCACTTGGTGGTGAACGCCTTTCGGGGCAATACCCACCGAGTTTTTCTCGCTGTTCTTTGAGGTATTGGACCGCTTTAGGGACTGTTTCTGGTAAAATAAATGGGAATTTCTCCAAATCATCATCGCTGAAATCCAAACCGAGGTCGTCTCGCATCCACGCGATGCTATCCATCCCGGCTTTCTTCATCCCATGGGTTGAGTTTTTACCGGCAAAGGCTGGACCCAGTCCATATCCCTTGATTGTACGCGCCAATATCACCGTAGGTTGGCCACGATGGTTTTGGGCAGCAGAATAGGCTGCGTTGATCTTCTTGAAGTCGTGGCCGCCTAGGTTTTGGGCCAGGGCTTCTAGTCCATCATCATCTAAATGAGAAACCATGGCTCTCAAATCTGGAGTGTTGAATAATTCTTCTCTGAAGGTTTTCGCATCTGAGGTGAACACTCTTTGTTCGTCTCCATCGACCAATTGCTCGAGTCTTGTTGCTAATTTTCCATCTGAATCGCGAGAAAATAATTCATCCCACATGCTACCCCATAAAATTTTGATAACATTCCATCCGGATCCTCGGAATCGGCCTTCTAATTCTTGGACAATCTTTGAATTTCCTCGAACCGGCCCGTCCAATCTTTGGAGGTTACAATTCATAATCATCACAATATTGTCGAGACCTTCGCGGGATGCTAACGATAATTGTGAAAGAGATTCTGGTTCATCCGATTCGCCATCTCCCATGGTATACCATACCCTCGAATCGCTGGTATTAGTCAAGTCACGATTGTGTAGATATCGGTTAAATCGGGCGGTATGAATCGCGGTCATCGCCCCTAATCCCATCGAGACCGATGGGTATTCCCAAAACTCCGGCATCAATCTTGGATGGGGGTAAGAAGATAGGCCTTTGCCGCCGCATTCCAAGCGGAAGTTTTCAATGTTTTCTAAACTCAATCTACCCTCAAGCCACGCTCGAGCATAGACTCCGGGACTTGCATGGCCTTGCCAATATACGTGGTCGCCCCAACCTTCGAGATCTTTGCCGCGAAAGTAATGGTTTTGCCCGACTTCCCACAGATGTGAGTCTGAAGCATAGGTCGAAATATGGCCGCCGATTCCATCGTTTGCTTTATTTGCCCGAGTTACCATCATCATCGCGTTCCAGCGAATGATGCCGTGTAATTTGGTTTCCATCTCTATATTACCGGGATAGTCTGGTTGGTCTGAAACATGAATAGTATTGAGATAAGGGGTGTTCACAACCGCTAAGTCAACACCCTCGATTTGAGCTGCAGCCAATGTGTCTAACAAGAGTCTACGGGCGCGGTCCGGGCCCAACACCTCGGTGACGGCCAAGATTGCCTCTTGCCATTCAAGGGTTTGAACAGGGTCGGGGTCGGGCAATTGATTGCGCAAGGCTCTTTTCGTCATGACCCTCTCTCCTAATGCGTGGGGACTTACGACCTCACTTCAACGATTCGCTTTTGATATCCATCACATCATCGTGCCAATCTTGAATTATTTGGGTGAACTCTTGTTCGGTTTTACTCGGGAGTATCTTATCCCCACGAATGGTCAAAATCTCGCCATCTTTAGCCATTATCTCAACTGTTTTGGTATGGTCCAGATAGACCCCTGCTTCAAAAACAATCCAAGTTTCTCCGGTTCCTACAAATTGGGTGAACCTATCGCTGAATAAAAATATTCCAAGGTCTCCGCTACTATGAAATCCACACAAGCCACTTAGGGTTTCGAGTAAGGATGCGTCTTCTTCAGATAGTGTGGGGGCATTAATCAAGCGAGATTTTGACAAGGTAAGCAATGGCTTCGCTTCTTCCATGGGGGCTGCTGTCAACTATTCTTTTTCAATAGATTCGCCTTATGTGTAGGGGAATCATTCAAATCCAAGGTAAATAAAAGCAAGTTCATGCGACCAATAGCATCACCCCTACTAATGGCAGCCCTGATGGTATTATCTTCCTTAGCTGGTTGTCTTGGTGGACTTGATGCTGAAGAAGTGGATGAAGAGCCGATCGATAGTGATGGCGATGGCCTGTCTGATAGGGACGAAGTCAATCTTCATGGAACCGATCCATTTGATGAAGATTCCGACAACGATGGAATTAACGATGGTGACGAGATTGAAGCGGGAACTGACCCGAACTCTGTTCCTGACCCGGTTGTCAACGAAAACAATACTGGGAATAATACCGAAAATAATACTGAAAACAATACTGGAAACAATACTGGGAATAATACCGAAAACAATACTGGAAATAATACCGTTCCGGAAAATATTACTGGTGAGACGTTGGTTTATTCGAATATGAACTCGTTTGCCAATTATGCAGAAATGGGTGAAATGGTAGACTTTTACATCGACCTTTACAACCTAAC
>CAUZVL010000149.1:0-3836 GCA_963583355.1 Candidatus Thalassarchaeaceae archaeon | reverse complement strand
GATACCCGACGCTTCGATCTTCTTTTGATTGTAGGCTTTGAGTTTGTTGAATACCTCATCGAGACCTTGCCACTTTTGGTCGTGCCCACAGCACTTGAGGAAATCTCGGCCAAGATAGGACACATCTGCGCCCATCTCTTCAAATAAAGTGAAAGCAGCAGTAGTCGAATCACCTAAGTTCATCGAGCCCTCGTTAAGATGGCTGAAAACCATCTCTTGGTCGAGATAATCGACACAACCTGGATAATAGCCAATCTTTGAATCGATTGGGTAATCCTCTACCGATACAAATTCGGAATCGTAATCATCTTCCGCTTCGGCTGCTAAAACCGCTTGGAGTACGGTGTGTGGAATCTCCGCTGCTGGACCACCAACGATGAGTGAGCGGCGGATGTCGACGTAAGAATCGTAATCGACTAATTGTGGACAAGCATTGGTACAAGCGGTGCAGGTCAAACAAGTATACATCGGAACTCCATCGTCTTCATTATTCCATGTATTGTAAATGATGTTGAGTTTGTCGCCTGCGTTGAATAGTCTAACCGGGCAAGCGTCATCGCAGAGATCGCATCCGTAGCACTTATTCATCTCGAATTCATATCCTCGGCCCATATTGCGTAAGAGAACGAATACCAACGCACCTAAAGTCAGACAAGGGATGAACATTGCATATGTTAATTTAGCATCGAGAGCCTTTGGGTTTTGGTGGTAACTGGGGTTTTCAACTTGAGATAAACTATCTCCTTCCAAAGCAAGTTCTAGTGAATTTGACAAATCGACAACGTGTCCTGCTAAACCATTTCCTGCATTTTCGCCGAAGAGTAGTAGTGGTTGAAATGCTTTGATTGAAAATTCCGCTTCTACATCGACTGTATGATTGGTCGAAAGAGCTCCAGCAGACTGTACTCTATACTCGTAAGTATAGACTCCTGCTGTCAATTCTATACCGCTCGCACCAGCACAATCGGAAAAGGAGATTACCTCCTTTCCAGCACTGTTTGAGACCGTCAACCCGGATGTGATCATACTACTTGTTCCGCTTCCTTCCAACATAACCTCGCTTGCTCGATGGGAACAAGTAGCATCTACTGGGACGGTTTTGAAGGTGGAGTCTGCAGGCCAATAATCGTCGGTAATTACAAAATTACCGGACACCCAAACCGTTTCATCTCCGCTATAGGTCGAAAGTCCAGAAGCTGCATTTTGCTTATTTTCGGCATCTTGATGGCCATTGGAATCGGCGAAATCTATCAAATAGGCTCTGGCGGGCTGGAATATTTGCCATTCCATCCAAGCCGATGCCGGCACGACATCACCTTCGAATCCTTGAGCGGTCATGAATTCATTAACCTCGGTAACTTGAACATCACCAGGTTGGGATTTCATCGCTTCGAGTTCTTCGTAACTATCGATGGTAAGCAATCCCTTTGCGTCCCAGAATCCATTATCGTAAACCGGGAAACTAACCATTGTAGCAGCGGTTGCAACCACAAATGCACCGATGATAAGTTTCTTACCATGAGCGGGAGTAAATCTTGCGCCCCATGCATTGACGAAAACCCAACGGGCACCAAAATAGATTAAAATCCACACCAAGATACCGGTTAGAACCCACGGAATTGTATTGAATAACTCTGCAATCCAAGGGTCTCTCGTCCCACATAATAAATCGCCAGAACCATCTAATTTACAATAATCCGATCTATTTTTCCCATATAATTCGAGAAAAATATTGATTGAAAATACCGAGATAAACCAAATATGGGCCAAGTAGACCACACCGGCACTTGCGAACCACGGGTCTTCGACCGGACGCTTTTCACGACCGCCTAAGAATGGAGGAAGTGCGAGGATTCCAACAGGGATTCCAGTTAGGAATGCGCCCCACCACGCTGCGTTCCAAGGGAAGGAAGGCTGGCCAAAGAGATCTCCGACTGGGCCTAGAGGTACATCGAATTGAGGTAGGTATTCTCCCCATCTCAAATATCCGTAAGAAAATAGGACATACCAATCAGGGAATACGAAACCCGCTTGTGCAAATGGATCTGCTGCACTATGGAGTGGTGGTGGTATCAACCAGGCATAGAATAGTAGAACCGCGATCATGAAACCAAAGATGATGGTATCACGCAGAACCTCGTGCGGCCAGAATCCATGACCTTCCATGGTTCTAACACGCTTTTCTCCTACGCTCTGGAGTTTTTCTTTTTCATCCATATATGCAGATGCGACTCGACCAAAATTTTCCATTAATCCCAAATCTCTCAACCCCTAATATCAGTGCGGCTCCGCAATTCCTTGTACCCAAACAATAAACAGATGTATAATAATCAACGCTGTTACAATAACTGGCAATATAAATACGTGTATAAAATACATTCTCGTCACCGTACGATGTGATAGTGAAGAGCCGGAAAAGAGCATCGTCGCTGCGAACTTTCCGACCAGCGGTGTTGAGTTTGCTAAATTGATTCCGATGACAGCTGCCCCATAAGCAAGGCTATCCCAAGGTAATAAATATCCGGAGTAGCCAAAGACGATGGTCAATGCCATCAATGCGATTCCAATCAACCAGTTTAACTCACGAGGATTGCGATATGCGCCGGTAAAGTAAACTCGGCACATGTGCAAGAATACCGATGCGACCATGAAGTGAGTTCCCCAATGGTGAACCGCTCTGATGATATAACCAAATGGTAATTCGGTCATAATAAAAGTCATCGACGCATATGCAGGAGCCGGATCACCTTCTCCACCTGGAACATAATAGATTCCGAGAACGGTTCCAGTAATGACTAGGATGATGAAGGATAAGAATGAGATTCCACCCAGGCAGTATAGTGGATACCAATACCAAATGATGCGTAACTTGTATTTCTCAGCGTGAGTCATCGGCATTTGTCGATGCATGTTATAATATGCTCCTTTCGACATATTCCAATAGTCTTGGATACGAAAGCGAGTATCAAGGAAACTGAAGACCCATAGGAATGCGCGCTCAGCAAAGCCCATATCCCCGCTGGTTTCAACTGCGCGAAGGATTTCACGACGAGGCATATCTTCGTTTTCTTTGCGCAATGTCATCGCGACCAAAACGACGATAAAGGCAATAAAAAACCATAAAACCCAGAAAATTGTACTCATGATAATCAACTCAGTCGCAATAGGTCAGCCAGCCCTCGAATTCGGTCGATGCCTCGATGACATCGCCATTCATTATGATCGGAATTATCGGTAAACCCATCGGTGCTGGACCACCGGCTCGCCGAACACCTAGGTAGGTGAATCGCTGGCCGGTCGATCGGTTGGAATTTGCGTTGACCTCGATCGCAGTAGGGTCGAAACGGCTTGAATGGCAGATACAGAACAACTTCGAGCCACCGTCGTCACCACCACCCGGGGTCCAGTTATCGTCGGTGAAGGAGTTTGAGACCAATTGCCATCCAGGGATGCAACAAAGATGGGTACAACGAGAAAAAATCATTACCATATTGTTATCAGGTTCGAAAATATCAGGCCGCTCCATCATATATTCGGTCGCGTGACCAACATAATTCCCAGCTATGTCGTTTCCAGCCATGAATTGGAACCGAGGTACATTGTCTTCAATCGGAGTTAATCCATTTTCTGAATGAGGAACATAGTTTACAACTACTGGCAGTCCATTCCAAACACCTTGAGCGCCCGATATTCCGATATTGGATTTTCCTGCTTCAGCAACAAAATCCGATTTGGCCATCGGTTGCAAATGCTTTGCACCGTACCAGGCTTCATCCTCACGACCTTTTGCCCAATACAATACGCTAGCATCGCCACCACCACCGCCCGATAGCGGC
>CAUZVL010000148.1:0-3867 GCA_963583355.1 Candidatus Thalassarchaeaceae archaeon | reverse complement strand
TAGTGAAGAGGGACGGATGATCACGGTTTCTTTAGCCGATACCTCGGGCTTTGCCGGTCAAAATATCACCACGGAAATGTGGGTACAAGGCTTGGACGATGGTTCGGATGGTTCCTTCCCTGATGGAATTGCCCAAGAGGCTGAGTATCGAGTGGTCAACCATAGCACCGAACAGAATCTTTCGATATGGTGGTTTAATCTGACTCAATCCGATTCCGATAATTCGGACCATGACATGGTATATTTGCGATTGCTCGGCCAAGACGAAGTCGGTAATCAGATTGAGGTTGGTCAAATTTGGTGGGAGACCAGAGATGCCCAAAATGGGGTCGTAGAATCAATTTCAAACAGCGAAACCGTCCAAATGTGGGAGGTGGCGCGTGATGTTTCTTGGACAATGGTCATCAGTGATCCAAATGCAATTACCGATATCATGAGCATCGAACTTGAATTAGGCGCTGATGACAATTTTGGAATTTTATACGATGTATCTGATTTCACTTGCTCGGCAAAGGATTTACGAATCGATAGCGATAGATTACTATGTGATCATATAATTGAAAATAACCAGCTCACATTTACAGTAACCTTAGTCGCTGGTTGGGATATCGACCTGTCAAGAGTTGAGGTCGGAAAACTCGATATCATCGTTGAAGATTTGGATGGAAAGAGTCGAACTACCTATTCCGGTTTGTGGACTTTTTCCGATGATTTCGAGTTCTCAATCGATTTGGTTGAGGATATCACCGGTCCGGTTACCGGGATGATTACCAACGAATCATTGGTAAGGTCTAGCGATCAATTACGCTTACAGGGAAGCATAACCCATACGTTATCTGGCCAAAATTATCAAGGTGACCTCAACGTCAAATGGTGGGGTACTCTTCAAGGTCAAACCTGGTCGGGAGGATCATCGATCACAGTGGTCGATGGTATCATAGACACCATTGTACCGATGCCGATAACCGGTGGCCAAATGGAGATGAATATCGCAATTATGGATCCGATGGAAACCAGGACCCTCGGCCTATATGATGCGCCGGTTTTCCAAATCGATAACTCAGCCCCAACTCTCCTCGATTCGAGTGCTGAAGAATATTCAAGATATCATCTAAACCGTATCGAAATTGGCGTAAACATCGTCGAAGATGATGGCTGGAACGGGGAATTGGAATTAAATTGCCAAGTGAGATCAACCGAGGTCGACTGGGCTGTAATCTCCATTACCAAGAGTCCGACCGCAGAATTCCAAGGCAAAACCCTCTTTTCCTACACATTTGATTTCTCCTCCCAAGGTGACCCCTCTGAATTATCCCCCGAGGCAAGATTAGATTGCTGGGCAAATGGTATAGACGATGCAGGATGGAGTCTAATAGCTACAACTGATAATACTGCTGCTGAACCATGGTTATCCTCTTCGCTAAATGACATCGGCCCCAATATTAACCTTGTAGGTGTTGAATTGACAGGAAATATCAAACCAGGCTCTTCGGCTACCGTTGAGGTAACTATCAAGAATACCGGTGAGGATTTAGACCAACCATTCAATGTTAGCGTCTATAAGATTGAAGGTGACGATAGGACTTTGGTCGGGCTATTTAGCGAGAATAAATTCGATGCGAATCAGGGGAAAATAAAGCGGGTTGCAATTGTCATCCCCCAAGGAGATTGGACTCTAGAAGTTATAGTTGACGAAGAGGAAATGATTTGGGAATTGGACGAGGACGATAATTCTTGGTCCAAGGAATACCAACGTGAAGGGCCTAGCAGGGCTGTACTCTATATTAGTGGTATTGTTGGAATAGCGGTTTTAATAGGCCTATTTGTCATGGTGAAATTACGCTCTGAGGATGAATTTTCAGCCGGTAAAAAGAATATGCAACACTTCGATGATTTAAAACAAGATATGCGAATACGTTCTGGTTCACAACCTGGTAGTAGTCTTAAACAGGGACCACCACTTGTAAAAAAGCCCGATTATATTGCCCCAGATTCCCCAAGAGCAGATGTTGGTGCAGCATTGGCTGCTCTTAGTCTGGATAGTTTGCCCGGAGCAGCGCCCATAAATAAAACTGCAAAAACATTTTCTGATTTGCCATCCGGTGGGGAATATGAATATTTGACCGAAGGCACGTTTTATATTGGTCCTACCATCGGTAAATGGCAATTGGAGGATGACCAATCCTTCACCAAGGTCGAGTGAATGAGAATGGGCGAGGATAATGTCGAAGATATTCGCCGGGTATTGGCGATTTGTTTTCGAATGGGAAACGCCCTCAGTTCAGATGAGTTAGAACGAATTTTATCTTTTGATATGGGCTGGATGGATACCGATACCGCTCATGATGCGATCAAAGCATTGGCTTTTGCAGGTTGGCTAAAAAACGTTGACGAAATGCTTGAGCCGAATTGTGATATCAAAGGTGTAGCCGCACCATTGGGCTGGCAACCAAGACCTTCAAGGTTGACCGAACCCGTGGTTAACGAAGAATCAGCACCATCAAAGGCAGTAAAAGCGCAAGTGATTCAAAAACAGCAATCAATTGTCGATCCCAGAGAGAAATTAGAATCTCGGCTTGCTAAATTTATCGCAAGAAAAGCCGGCTTAACCTCAGAAGAGGTCATGCGAAGGGCTAATCGTAAAACCAAAGCTCTTCGCCATTGCACGATATGGTTAGCTCTTTGTTTGATTAGCCGTGAACAAGGTTTGGAGATGGATCCAATCATCGACTCACTCGCTACTGTTTGATTGGTTCTCTGCCATAATAATCAGGATCGGCAGAATCGCAACCGATAATATCAGTGAATAGAACACCGTCAAGGCTGTGACCAATCCAAATTGTTGAACTACAGGCATGGGTGATAGCATCAGGACAAGAAACCCTAGTGCGGTTGTTCCTGCGCTTAATACCAATGCAACTCCAGTAGTAGAAACCGTCTCTTCCAATGCGGTCCAGACATCATCTGATTTCAACCGTTCCTCTTCAAATCGTCGCCACATGTGGATGGCGTAATCGATTCCAATTCCAAGGGATAAAGCCGTCACCATCACAGTCATTACATTCCATTTGAGTGAGAGGACAGCCATGGAACCAACAACCCACAGCGTTGCTAAAACGACTGGGGTTAGGATAATGATCGCTGGAACCATTCGACGGGTAAGAAGCAATAATACCACGAATGAAACCAAGAAGGAAATTACAGTAGAGGAGAGTTGACTAGCATTGAGTCCATCGAGAACATTTTGCAAAGCGACAAGATCTCCTGTGACGTAAATCTTGGCCACCGCGGCTAATTCGGCTCGCATTTTACCATTATCTTCCTCTTGGCCAAGTTCTTCCTCAAACCAAGTTACTACTCTTGATGCTTCGATAGACGAAGAGGTATCAACTCTGATTTCCATCCTCATATGGATAATCTTCTCACCGTCGAGGTCCACAGTCGATACGACACGGTCAGCCCAAGATTCACCGGTAAAGGGGTCAGCGACCGAGTCGTTACCGGCTAAGGATGCGAAAGCCGCACCCAAGTCAAATGTGCTGCTATTTTGAACCTCTAGCACACCACGGCTGGTGGTCATTCCATAGGTTTCGCCAAAGATGATGTCGTTTTCGACTGCATCGAATAAGACCTTGTAAGGACCTTCGTACGATGGACTTGAATCAGAAGAACCGCCACCTACTACATCGTGATTATTTGCTAAATCCGAGTGTAAAAAGCGCAACTCATTGAGTAAAACTCGGTCGGCATCGATTTCACTTTGGTCATCAGAAGGCTCTAAATGGATGTATATCAACTTCCAACCAGCACTTTCGTAAGATGAATCTAATTCGGATCTAACCTGCATTATTGGCATTTCATCATCTA
>CAUZVL010000147.1:0-3901 GCA_963583355.1 Candidatus Thalassarchaeaceae archaeon | reverse complement strand
GAGGCAGCCATTGAATTATGTCGGTTGAGCCAATTGTCAAATTTTGCCAAGCGGTTGTTTGGTTGACCCATGCGACCGAATCATTTGTTCCCGCTACCAATGATTCGATGATGAAGTTCAATCTCGCTTGAACATTACCACTCGATAAGGTATCACCTGAAGACAGGAATATGTGTTCAATACCGATGTTTAAGGGAATGTCACCGACGACTGGATCGCCGATTTGAAGACCTCCTAAATCGGTTATTTTTACGGTTAAGGAGCGGTCGACATTCAAGATTGTAGGATGACTGAATAGTGTTGTTCCACTTCCATCGGTGCCAACTCTAGTACAAACCCTATCGATACCGATCAAATCACCGAAATCGATGACCCAGTCAATAATAGTTTCACCAGGTTTAGTGAAATTGATTGTGGCAGAACTATCTAAAAATAGCCCTTGTGTATCCGATTCAGTCAGTAAACTATCCCAGCTTAATTTGGACCAAGGGCCGTCGATAACCCCGGTGACATCACAACTTGCCATTTCCAAATACATCTGGCCAGGCCCGACCAGATTGTGGCTGGTTTGAATGGTTATACTCGCCCCTCTTGGATGGATTGTCGCTTGATTTAATGATAAAAAGGCTGCATGTTCAGCCGCGATTTCGATAAAATTCAAATCAGGTTCGTCCCAATTGGCCAAATCTGTAACATTGATTTGAATTCGATATTGTATATTAGTAGCCATTGTCGAGATGTTCAATTCATGAATTCCGACATCATATGTTGAATTGATGGTTCCATCATCCCCCCTCCACTCAAGATTGGTTATCTGGCTGGTTTCATCGTGAGCCCGATATTGAAATGATAGTACTCCACCCGGTCTATTTCCTCCATCCAATTCAATTGTGATTGGCCTCGCTTTACCATTAATACCTGGAACGAGAGATATTACTGGGGATGTAATCCAGCCGTCGGCAAAATCACTTGCGTTTTGGAATTCAGAATCTGCCGAAAACATTTGATTCCAAGTTAGATATGGATAAGTTGACGAATCGCCAGTACCCCATACTATACTGCCGTTAAGTGCTTCAACCGAGATGTCAAAATGGCCGATAGATCCTATATCTTGTCCATTTGACCAGGTATCCTCAACCGGATTCCATTGATAAACAGTCTTTTTAGGTCCACCATTCGAACCGCCAATTAGAACGATTTCATCGTTGTAAACGGTTGCTCCCCAGCCGAACATGGCAACCGGTAAAGATGACAGATTAGACCATGTATCTGTTGCAGGATTGTAGGACTCGACATAATCCATTGCTGGTCTATTCCAAGTTGATGTACCTTGGAAACCACCTATTGCGTATAATAGGCCATGGAAATTAACCAAGGGGAATGAGGCTCGGGCATGATGCATTGATGCCATTTGGCTCCATTGGTTAGTACCAGGATCGTATCTCCAAGTTTTATTTGTTGCATCGGTTCCACTTGGATTGCGCACACCACCTGCGTAGTAGAGCATACCTCCTGCTTCGGCCATTCCACCCAATCCTCTCTCATCGTTCGATGGCATATTTGTCCCATTGGACCAAAGATTATTGGTAATATCATATATTTGCACCTTGCCATCAGGATATTTAGCCGGGTTTGAATTTCTATACCAATCCCCTACGACATATATTTTGTCGCCGATTCGTTCAGCTTCACAATATTGTTGAGTGCTCGGCATCGAGGTTTCAGCAGGAGTCCAAGTTTTATTGACCATGGACATTCGTTCGACCAAGTCGGTAGGCATCTCATCATTACTTTGGGTTGGGTTAGGGTCGGTCCTTCCACCCATAATCCAAACCTCATCTAGTGTTGGAATTGTGGCCGAGCAAGTCCCTGTGCGAATGCTAATCATAGATTGAACCGGTGTTGTCCATAATATATCTGGACGAGTAAGATGTGCCTTACCATCAGCTGAATAATGTACATCACTACTGGTATAACCGCTCTTGTTAAATTCGGAGTCATTGTGGATTACCGAATTTGGCTGAACCTCAAAATCTAGTTGCTCAGCAGGTAATAATGATTGAAACAACAATAGTAAAATAATCCCAAAAGCCATCTTACCCCCTTGCATGATTGTCTGGGGGGGGAGGCTGGGGTTTGATAATTGCCCTAAAATGTCCATTTCCAAAAGAGGAGGGTTCATGAGGCTCCACCTATTGCCCGGGGCGCAATGTCAAGGGAGTTCGTAGCGCGTGACCCTCGAACGGGTAGGCCAATTTTTTCTGGAAAAGAGGTATCTAGCCGTAAAAAAATCAAAATTGAATCGGGTCCTTATCAGGTATTACCGCCGCAGGTCGTCATTCCCTTAGCAACTGGGCAAATAGAGTCGTACCGAGTTTCCTACATGGAAGAATACCATCATTTGGGCCAGTTGGATGGCATTAGGGCGCTCTCAAACCTCTCCGGCGCTTTGGCTCATCAAGGTCATGCAATTTTATTGGAGTCTTTGATTTCACAACAAGATGAGGTCAGAATTGCAGCATTGACCGCATTGCCATCGATGGCTGAAACATGTCCGGATGAGTTATTTGACCATCTCTCGGTTTTACTCGATGATGAAGTACTCATCGTAGCCAAAGCCGCAAGCCGCTGTCTTGCAAATGTAGCGCCGGTATTTCCTTCGGCAACCGAAGGAACCCTCGCATACGAGATTCGCCATAAAAACAGCTATCGGCGCAACGAGGCCCTGAAGGGACTCAAGGGTCTTTGCAAAACTTGGCCCGAGGTGGCTTGTGACCACATCGATGAATTGCTTCAAGAGGATGACCTTCCTCTTCGCCGTGCTGCAGCAGGGATGCTGCGCAGCCTCCTCCACCGTGGCCGAGCAGCCGCCTGGGATCTGATCGGTTGGGCTCTGGAAGACGAAGATGTCGAGACCCGCCGAAAAGCTTCAACCTGTTTGGTCACTTTAGCTAATAAAGAACCTCGAATCGCTACCATTCTGGCTGAAAAAGCAATTTTGGACCCTGATTCTACCGTGATGCTCTCAGCTATCCGCTGTATCGAAGCACTCGATACCGATCACGGTCGTGCAAGAGAGTTGGTAATCACCGGATGCTCGCACAAGAACCCGAACGTCAGATTGGCCTGTGTGAAGATTCTACCAAGATTAATGGGTGATGAAATATTGAGGAATCATTGTGAAAGTCTGATGCGAGATGAGAAGGATCCTAGAGTCTTGGCGGAGTTGGAAAAATTGACCTTCGACGCCCAGATGGAAGGTACAGAAGCACAGAAGAATGCCTACCTCGCACCGGCTCCATCCGTGCCACAGATAGACCGTGAAGTCGCAGAGTCCCAAGGTAAAACCATAGGTCTAGAAGACCTTCCGCCACCGGTTGTAAAGGGCGAAGACATTCGGCATGGTTAAGAAGGGGCCATTGGTGGCCCGAATCGCTTAAGGAGCTGTACTCTATGACTGAGGGAACGTTCAACGACAAAGAAGAACAATTCAACAATCTTTGGGACGGGATTACGCCAAAAGGTGTAAACCGGGTCAAGTCACTAAAATTCCGCCAATACATTCTCGAACATGTTCGCCAAATGAAGCGACCTATGAACCGAGAAAACGCATTCAAATACTGGATGGGTATTCTCAAGGCTGAAGCTCGTGAAAGCGAGAATTTCTGAGTTTTACTTTGGGGGTCACCTTGCTGGTCCGGTGACCCATAAATGGGAAGGACAGCACAAGAGGGATGACAAATGTTCACCACAACACCATTTAGCGCTTGGGAATTAAATTCGGGACTTCAACAAGGCTTAATCGACATGGGGTGGGAATTCTCAACCCAAGTGCAAAAAGATACCATTCCATTGGCCATTGCTGGCAAGGACGTTATCGGCCAAGCTCGAACCGGTTCTG
>CAUZVL010000146.1:0-3953 GCA_963583355.1 Candidatus Thalassarchaeaceae archaeon | reverse complement strand
TGGTGTTTATGCTAGCCAGTGGCGGATTCAGACTGGGGTTTGAGTTTTGCAGAGCAAAACTCAGGTCAGCGAGAACTGTACAGTACTCTGCATAACGACCGTTCACGCGATAGGTGCTAACACGAGTACAAATAAATTCAGTTAGTGTGCTCGCACCGGGGGGGGGGTTTGATTAGAGAATCCGTTCATTTGCGATGTGTTATCGGGTATTTTAGAACGTTTTTGTCTATCGCAGCTTGCCTTCTGGCTTCGAATTCTGGCGCGAGTTTTTTGTCCCCTTGAATAATAAGTACTGAAAAAAGCACAAACATCGGGATTCCCACCAGCACTGCCCAAACCGATACCGAAAGATTTAGGATGAAATATTCTTCAAATAATTCTGCGATAAATATTGTCATGATTACAATTGCAATTCTTAACAATACTAGCCAAGTTCGTATCGAATGCCAAATCTCTTGGTCGTCGCTCTTTGAATCGGGGGCGGCAATTCTCTCTCGAAAACTCGCGGCCATAATATGACCCCGGCCTCATAACTCGCTTGAGCCTTGCTCATGCTGTGCGTACTCTGTCATCGATTTGAGCACCCTCGCCGGCCTTTCCACCGGTTCGGCGGATTTCAGCCCAAGCTTTGTTGACACCCTGCCCATAAGCCCAATGGGCCAAGAACACGAAGAGAGGTGCAAAGAATACCGTTCCAATCGACCGATGGGGGCTGGTGCCGATCGCCGCTCCTAACCAAGCCAAACAAATGTAGAAAATCGCTAGACCGCCCGGGATATGAATCATCAAATAATATAATATATTCTCTTGATTCCAAATGCTGAATTCATTCAAATACAATCCACCAAGCACTGACAACAACGCACCAACGATAAGCCACGGGAAAAATCCAATCACAGTATGTGATTTTTCTGAAATTTCAGGCCAGCGTTTATTTGCGACCATTCGAGTGTAACCATAGTTCCGCATCTGTTTCATGTACGGCTTGAAGGGTCTGCGCCTACGGTGAGGCATGATGTTATTTGGGTCGATGAAAATTTTGTGGCCTGCTCGCTGAATCTTCGCATCGAGAACAACATCCTCTGCCCCGATACAACCGGGTTCAAAGAAATTAACCTCGCGCAGATTTGCCATTCGGTGAGCGCAATTGACTCCGGGGTTGTGATGGATTGGAACCAATGTGCCTTTTGGCTTGGCGCCATACCTTGTTCCTGCCGTCATGAATTTGGTACAGAATGCAACGTCGGCGCACTTTGCTCCAAATGGATCTTCATCGGGTGCAAAATTCGGTCCACCGACCGCACCGACTTTAGGGTCAGAAAACCATCTAACAAGTTTCTCCACCCAATCGAGCGGAGGAATCGTGTCATCGTCGGTGAACAGGACCAAATCGTGGTCCATCATGTTAAGAGCATAATTGCAAGCATCAGCACGATTTCGTGAAGGGTCCTCAATCCAGGTAGCTCCGTGTTTGAGGGCGACCTCTTTGGTGTGGTCTTGAGATTTAGAATCAGCAATGATGATTTCGAATTCCGGATATGTCTGTTTGGTTAGTCTCTCGAGTACAATATCGAGTTCGTCGGCGTTATTTATAGAAGGAATAAGAATTCCTACTTTGTAAGGGGTGCCGTCCTCCTTCAAAACTTGCTCTACTTCGCCCATGGTTGCTCGATTGGTTACACCTTCATGAAACCATCTAATGCTCATGCGCGGAAAGCAATGGTTAGTCCAAGGACCGCGCAAAGAGAAGCAAAGGGATTAGAAGGTTCATAAGCCTCCCAATAGGCAAGGATAGTTCAGGGATGCTCTCATGCTGAACGTCACAGCCCGATTAGATCTCATACGAACGATTGTCGAAACGCTAGGAGTGGTGGTCGAAGAGGCCCGTTTAGACTTCTCTGCAGATGGATTGATTGTTCGTGTGGTCGACCCCTCGCACGTCGCTATGATCAAGATGGAGGTAGATAGTGCAGTCTTCGAGACTTGGGAAGTCGATGAGACAAATCTAGGCCTCGAAATGAGAAAACTGAAGGAGTTTTTGTCCTTGGGGTCATCGGATGATTTGGTCGAATTGAAGTACGATGATGTAAGTGGTCAAGCGACTGTACATCTTGGCCGAATCCATTTGAATTTACGCCCACTCGACAATTCAACCCTTAACCCACCAAACGTTCCATCTTTGGAATTACCGTGTGGCGTTACCATCGCTGGAGCGGATTTGTCGCAAGCATTGCGTGCAGCTCGTCAGGTTGGCGATTTGGTAAATTTCACTTTGGACGACAAATTATTCTCCGTAAATGTCCAGGGTTCGACCGATTCGGTCAATGTTGAATTCTCAAAAGATGAATTGGTTGCAATAGATTGCAACGAACCTGCTCATTCTCAATATTCACTAACCTATCTCATCCCGATGACCAAGATATTTTCCGGAATGAAAAATGTCAATCTACGCTTTGGTGAGAATTTCCCATTAAAGTTGAATTTTGATTTCGCAGATGGCGCAGGACACGTAGAGTATTTCCTTGCACCTCGTGTCGAAGGCGATTATTAATTCAATAATAATCGCATTTCTTCGATAGAACGTAACTCGGTGAGGTAGATTTGTTCTACTGTATCGTAAAGTTCGCCATCGCCAGCTTGTTTGAGTAGTGGTAATAATTCACTATAGACCCTTGCTGCGGTGGATTCTGTCTTGAATGACTCCTCAAGCATCTGGCGGTAATCGTTTGAATGAACAATGGTTGTTGAATTTCTATCGGTAATGCAAATTCCATCAAGTTTGACGATTGCATTGCGAACTGTATCGGCATGAATCATCGATTCAGTTACTTCTTGTTTGAATAAAGGTGCGAGTTGAATTCGATTGATCCCTTTGACATTAGCAGCATAATGGGCATACATATTGACTGCTCTTAATTCCCATCCAAGGGCTTCGTTCAATTTATTGACAAGTTGTTCGCTATCCATTTTTACCATCTCTGTTTTAGGTTCCACGAAATTTAATATATCGTTTTCCTCACCTAAAGCGAACACGGCAGCACTACTAAAAGGGTTGTATTGTAAAAAAAAGACTCTATCGACTAACAAAAGTGCAAAGAATGCCGTCAATAGCCAATGTGCATTCTAGAATTTTATTGTTGGCAAGAAGGGCACCAGAAAGTTGAGCGCCCACCTTGGGCGAACCTCTCGACAATTCCTCCGCAATCACAATCGCTACCTTCTTTATCGTACACTTTGAATTGATGAGGGAAATAGCCGAGAGTTCCATCTACTCCGGCGAAATCCTTGAGGGTTGAGCCGCCGGCTTGAATTGCTTGGGTGAGAATTAATTTAATTTCTTTAACCAATGATGCACATTCATTATCTGAAATTTCATTACTCGGCCTGGTCGGTGAAATTTTACAACGATTAAGAGCTTCACAAACGTAAATATTCCCAACCCCGACCACCACTTTTTGGTCAAGAATCGCGATTTTAATCGCAGTTTTCCTTTTGGATAATTTTGCTTTCAAGTCCTCAGGGGCCCATCTTTCCAAAGGTTCCGGACCGAGGTGGTCGAGTAATTTATGAGAGTTACCAGTGAATAAATCCAGGACTCCAAATCTTCTAGGGTCGTTATAGACCGAGATCGAACCATCGTCCAAATACAATACTACATGGTCATGTTTGCCATTATAATCGGTTGCATCGATGGTCCACTTGCCGCTCATCCCAAGATGGGAGAGCATTATTTGTCCATCATCGAGGTCGATGAGTAAATATTTTGCTCGACGTCTGATATTGGTGATAGTCCGTCCGACCAAGTTTTGTTCGAGATCAACGGGGAAAGGAAATCGAAGATTTGGGCGCCTCAAGTCGACTCCTTCGATCCTTTTACCAATCCAAGATCGGCTCAAGCCGGCCTTGACGGTTTCGACCTCAGGCAACTCCGGCATATGGCTCGACATACTATT
>CAUZVL010000145.1:0-3994 GCA_963583355.1 Candidatus Thalassarchaeaceae archaeon | reverse complement strand
TCAACAAAAGCGACCTGGGGCCATCTGGGTGCGGCCAAATTATTGGCTGGAATTATTCACCGCGGCCTCGGTCTCGACGGAGGTAATGGTTTCGGTAATTGGGATGGTGATGGCAAGGTAGTCATCACTTTAGGCGGCGGACATTATGCTCCGAGAGCCAATAAAATAGCATTGGATAAAGATATTTTTCTCGGCCATATATTGGCGACTTACGCAATACCTTTCTCACGCGATGAAGATGAACACATCACCGGAATGTGGGAACATAGTATTAGAGCCGCAGTGAGCTCAACCAAAATTGCTTACCCGGGTGCACAATTGCTCTGCAGTATCGAAAAGAAGGCATTCAAGGGCTGGCAACGCCAATTGATTCGTGATTTGATGGCTGAATTAGATATTCCAATTTTGAGAACCCGAGACCTTATCGGATGACAATGGTCAAGAATCCCCTCGGTTCACCCACCTAACATGGTCGGGCTATTCTCGCGTATGGTCGTGGCGATGACCGTCCGCAGTCCGCGTTGGTTTGTCGGATGGGTAAGCCGACGATATGTAGCGGGAAGTAGTCTTGAAGATGCGATTAAAGTCATGAAACGCCTTCAATCTGAAGGGGCTTGTTTTACCATCGATGTTTTGGGAGAAGAAATTTCATCGATGGCCGAAACCGATTATTTCCTCAAGGAGTACAAGGCGGTTATCTCAGCAATTGTCAGTAATGAACTAGATGCTAACCTTTCGATTAAACCGACTGCGTTTGGCATTTTACTCGATCCAAAAGAATCTATTGATAAGATCGAATCTCTTGTAAGAATGGCGGCTGAACACAATCTTTTCGTTCGTTTGGATATGGAGGATAATCGTGCTACTGATGTGACTATCGGGGTGTTAAAAGAGTTGCATGAGCGTGGCTTAACCAATGTCGGGATTGTGTTACAGGGCCGGCTGTTTAGGACATTTGATGACATAAAAACCATCACAAAAATGCTCGGCCAAAATGCAGATTATCGAATTTGTAAAGGGATTTATCTCGAGCCTTCCGATATTGCTCATACCGATAGAACGCCGATCATCGATGCTACCAATCTATGTCTTGATGCCATGCTGGATGCAGGCGCATATGTTGGGATCGCAAGTCATGATTATCCGGTTATAGACCATGCATTGAAAACATTGAAGCAAAGAAGTATGGGTCCTGAAGCAATAGATCCCCGGAAAAATGCCTGTGAGCAACGAGAAGGAAAAGGCCCGGGTTATGAATTCCAAATGTTATTGGGGGTTAGAGGCCCATTACGAAGAAAATTACGTGCCAAAGGCCATCGGACCAGAGTTTACATTCCTTATGGGAAGCAGTGGTACGAATATTCTATTCGCCGTCTCAAAGAGAATCCAACAATTGGTACTCAGGTTGCCAAGGCTTTCTTAATGCCATGGTCAAATCGGCCTTAATTAATTTCTCGCCTTCTTTTGCCTGCGACCAGGTCGATTATTTTTCGACTTGCCAGATTTTTCAGCATCAGGGATAATCGGACTCGGATTCTCACCAAGTCTTCCTTCTTTCCAAGCTTGTCTTCGTTCGCGGGGGGTTTTCGGGGCATTATCGGATAGCCTTGGCGGTTCGTGAAGATAAATTCTCTTTATATCGTGGGCTAGAACCCTACCGGTCATGGTTCTACCAGTACCGGTATGAATAGCGCGAATTCTCCAGCGTTGGTCCCAGTGTTCCATCATTGATCCGGCTTTGAACTCGGTCTCTCGAGAGACGGTTATAGAATCACTCTTAGAGACGTGGGTTTTTGTTAAGGTTAACCGTACCAAAACTTGGTCTGACCTAACTGCGTTTGCTCTAGCGATTTGACTTACTAAGAGATTTGACTTGGCTGGGCCGTCCTTAGATTCGATTCGATTGATTTCCCAATGGGCACCTTCATGCTCGAAAACATCTCCTACCCAGATGATTTCATCCTCATCGATATCGATATTTGCAACTCTAGAATCAGCACCTTCTGAAAGGATGACTGGGACTTTGATAGCTTTCGGCTCTCGAATATGAACGGTGTGAATTTTACCACATTCATCGCATTTTAGCAAATAATCCCCACCGGATCCTAACTTGCGCTCACGGAGGATTGCATGGCCGGTTTGATCATCACAATCGGGACAATGAGTTGCATTTTCCATTATGATCTCTTTATCATAATCATCGTCATCGTCTTCGTCATAGTCTTCGTAATCGTCATAATCATCTTCCATAGTCAAATCTCCTCCTGTATCGGGGGCTTAGCCACCCTGCTTTGAGGCTGCCGCTTATTACATACTTTGAAGGGGGGGTGACTCGGCCATGGTTTTTCATGGACGATGACTTTCTTGCGGCTTTATTGATGGCCGATAAATCATTGAGTCGTGACGAACCGGAAATCGCCGCAAATATAGGAATACAGCTCGAACATATGGGTTTGCAAACTTGGTCGGTTTCAATCCGTAGGCGAATAAGAGATGTAGTCGCCAAACTTCAACCGAAAAAAATCATAGAAGTTGGCTGTGGCATCGGCCATCTCTCTGCTTGGTTGCTCGACCACCTCGCGGTTCATGGCGAGGTTGAATCATACGATTTAGTCGAGCAAGGCAACAGATTTGCAGTTATTTTAAAACGCTTAAAGGATAGGTATCCACAGGTTAAAACCCGAATAGTCGTCGGAGAGGCGATTTCTTTAATCGGGCAGACCAATGCTTGGAAACTCAGTGGTCTCAAAGACCAAGATCCACCTTTAATCAGCGAGGCCGATCTGATAATAGTTGATTCACGCCTAGATTTAATCGCAGAAAATATCGAGAGTCTGCTTACCTATCTTTGCCCTACTGGTGTCTTGTTAACCGTAGAACCAATCCCACCGGTCGGAGATTTGAGTACCGACGACCCGAACGTTATCGGATTCAATCGATGGATGGAATTGATAAAAACAACCAGTCAAAGTCACCATTTGGCATTTGCACCACTCTTTGGAGGGTCGATTGTCGCTTGGAAACTAAGAGCTTAAGCCGAGCTCGCATTGATTAACTCCTTCATTTGAAGCATGCCATAACCATAATGGTCGTCGTGGCCGTCTTGATTTTCCTTCATTTTGGAGGTGGTAATTATCCACTCCTTCAGATCATCGATCATTCCTGAATCTCCATCCTTTAACTGAGGATTTTCTTCAAACATCAGGGCAATCGCACCTGTTACATAGACGGTTGAGGCACTAGTGCCGTCGGCCAGACCCCAAGTTCCACCGGTCATAATCACCGGTACATCACGGGCAGGAGCAACGATTTCAGGCTTTTTGTCCGGGTCATTTCTCGGTAATAAAAGTGGCCAAATTTGACCGTTATTATCCCCTACTGAACTGCCTTTCCAAAGAGCGCCGTTCGATTGTACTCCACCGACGCAAATTACCGATTCCACACTTCCAGGACTTCCAACATCTCCATCATCATTTTCACCATCGTTTCCCGCTGCAGCGATTACAACGATACCAGCATCGTAAGCATCATCAACCGATTGCTCGACCGCATCTCCGCCTAAGAATGCATCAAATGTGCCTTTAGCTCCACCCAAGGAGAGGGAGATAATATCGACATTTTCTCCGATACACCAATCGATCGCCGTGGCAACGATTGCATCATCACCAGTGCCATCTTTTTTCATCGCCTTGGCGACATAAAGATCAACATTGGGCGCTATACCTTTCAAGCCTCCGTCAGCAACCAAGATACCGGCCATCATCGTACCGTGGCCTTGATCGTCATATGGTTCATTTTTGTCATCGATAAAGTCGACCCAACCTTTGAGGTTCATTGTAGCAAGGTCAGGATGGGTGGATTCAACTCCAGAGTCGACGATGCATACCGCTACACCCTTACCGGTAAGGCCAGTTAATTGATCTAATTGCATTAGTTCATCAAAAATCTTATCCTGTTCAAGAACAATTTCTCCCGGCCCATATAAGGCGATCGA
>CAUZVL010000144.1:0-4075 GCA_963583355.1 Candidatus Thalassarchaeaceae archaeon | reverse complement strand
AACCGAAGTTGCAGCAAATGTTCAAGAACAAACCGCTTGGATTCCAATTCCATTGGTCGTTCTAACATTCATGACCTTGACCGCATTTATTTGGGCCGGATTAGAGGTGACGGGTTGGCTCGGAGATTATGATAGTGGCCATTTTCACGGATTTTTGAGTGGGATCCTGTATGAGTTCAAGCACATATTCCTAAATCACGATATAACTCTTCTATTGCTCACATATGTTGCGATTGGGCTTTCGATGATTTTAGGCCCACTATATGCGATGAAACTCTACGGTGGTCGTTTGGAAGAAGGTCAGAAAGCTTTGCCATGGATGGGATGGTTCATCAATCTCTCCGGTCGTGTCAATGAGAATTCCGATTTCGATAATAGCGCCTGGGCGAACTCAAGTTTGACCAAAAGTTTGCACAAGAGATTACACTTCGACGATGTTTATGATGCTGCAATGCTCAAGATAGTGGTCGGATGTGCCAATTTGGCCGCTTTATTCGATACCAAGATTATCGATGGCGTGATTAGGGGAATCGAAACAACAGCCCAAGATGCTAGTACAAAGGTCAGGTCGCTGACCACAGGATCAGCCCGTGATTATATCATGATGGCTGCGCTTGGAACTCTGCTTATATTCGGATTACTTTGGGGGGTGGCTTGAATGGGCTCAACTGCAAATATGGACCTCAAAAGCAAGGAATTCGCATTGATCGGCTTTTTGGCATTAATTATCGCCGCTTTGGCTGCGTTCTTTCCTAATCTAGGGGCGAATGCAGAGGGTAACGTCGATTGGATCAGTATTCCACTGGTTGGATTTCCTATAATTACCGGTGTGATTTTACTCGCTTTCGCAAGTCAAGAGAGCCGAACCGGCAAGAAAAAGATTGCTGCGCCAATTCGCTTGGCTTGCCTCTGCTTCTCCCTGATTCCGCTCGGAATCAGTACCGCTCTATTCTTCGATTGGTTGATCGCGGTCGATTGGTCAACCCTCGGCTATAACGAGTATATGCTCGATAGCCAATATCTGTGGATGGAATCTATTGGGGTTTCATGGCACGTGGGCATGGACGGACTGTCCTTCCCAATGGTTTGGTTGACGACTTTCTTGGTCCCTATCACGATGATTATGACCTGGGATGAAAAAGACGGTGCAACTTATCACCCGCTACTATTATTGATGGGAGGGGCATTGATTGGAGTATTTGTTTCACTAGATCTCTTCATGTTCTATATCTTCTGGGAATTGACATTGATTCCAATGTTTTTCCTGATCTTAAAATGGGGTGGAAGCGACCGACGTTACGCTGCTCAAAAATTCTTCATCTACACCTTTGCCGCTTCGGTTATTATGTTGCTTGGATTGGTTACCCTTTACTTCCTTCAACCAGAAGGCAGCGGTCCTTTCCATGGCACCATCACCGGGCGGACCTTCGATATGACCACGCTCTTTGCTAATGCAGCAGCCTATAATTTGGGCGAGAATGTGTTCTTAGGACTCGAGATGCAAAAAATTCTCTTCGTATTATTGATGATCGGGTTTTTGGTAAAATTACCAGCGGTTCCATTCCATACTTGGCTACCTGATGCTCACGTACAAGCACCGACAGGTGGTTCGATGCTATTGGCTGGAGTCATGCTAAAAATGGGCGCTTATGGAATGATGCGCATCCCTATCGCCATTTTCCCCGATGCTTTGGTCTACTACCAAGATGTCATTATGGCAATCGGCCTTATCTCATTGGTTTGGGGCTCAATAGTTTGTCTTGGCCAGACCAATCTGAAGAAAATGATCGCTTATTCCTCGGTTTCCCACATGGGAATAATCCTCTTGGGAATCGCAAGCATGCAACCTTTGGGTTATGCAGCAGCATTATTCATGATGTTTGCTCACGGAATTATCTCCCCTATGCTATTTGCAGTATGTGGTGCTTTCAAGCACCATTACCGCTCGATGGAGATCGGCGACATGCGTGGAATGGCGAAATGGTCACCATTTTTGTCGGTTTACATGATGTTTGCTTGGATGGCAAGTTTAGGCTTACCATTATTGGCTGGATTCGTCGCCGAATTGATGATACTTCTCGCTTATTGGCCAATTTATGGCTGGTGGATTCTACTGCCTGGTGCGGTGTTAGCAATTACCGCTGCTTACTACCTCTGGTCGATGCAACGCACAATATTCGAGGGTGGGGATGAAGGCCAACCGCCAGAATCTCTCAACGGAGAAACCCCAGTAGATATTAGCGTGCATGAAAATATTGGAATGATAATCTTGGCTGTTTTCACCGTCATCTTTGGTATATTCCCATTCATCGCACTTGGCATGATGGACGATTGGACCGTGGCCTTATTCGAAGGCGTCTTCAACAGGGGAGGGATCTAAGATGCAAACCGTTAGCGCCTTCAGCCCAGAATTCTGGACTGCGTTCGCTCCAGAGACCGTACTGATATTGGGTCTTGCCGCGCTATTCATAATTCCAAATCTTGGTAATGCAAAATTGAGGATTCCATTGACTCAAATTAGAATTCCTTGGTTCTTTGGTGGTACCCGATTCGGTTTGACCGGAGCGGCTCACCTACCAGGTTTGATTGCGGTCGGAACACTTTTCAGCGCATTTTTCTTGGCTACTTGGAGCCAATTTGATGATAGTTTCACCGCTACAGTCGTGGTTGCAGGCGATATTCAATTATTGAAAATCGATGCGTTCTCCCGCCTATTCGAGATAATTTTCCTCGGTGCGGTATTCCTTGCAAGCATGGCTAGCCTCGACCGAGTGCCGGCAACCATCTTTGAGGAAACAGATGAGTTGGTTGAGATGTACGATAACCGGCGCCAAGCAGACCTCTATCTCTTGATGCTTACAACCGCTCTGGGAATGTGTTTGGTTGCGTTGGCCCAAGATATGTTCGTCCTTTTCATCGGTCTTGAATTAGCGAGTTTCGCAACTTATGTCTTAGTCGCTTTTCATAAAGAGACCAAAGCAGGAACCGAAGGTGGTGTCAAGTATTTCATCGTCGGTTCGGTCGCTAGCGCGGTCGGATTATACGGATTGAGTCTACTCTATTTGTGGGCAGGCAGTCTTCAACTCGATGTCTTAGCTGCCACATGGTCGACCAATGGAGGAGAGACCTTACCGATTGTAGCACTCGGGTTCATCCTTGTCGGATTCGGGTTCAAGGTTAGTGCAGCACCGTTCCACTTTGCTGCCCCAGATGCTTATTCGGGTGCAAACTCTCCGGTTGCTGGCATTCTCGCAACCGCATCTAAGGGGATGGGAATGATCGGTTTAATCCGTGTTCTTGTGGTCATCGCAAGCCCTGATGTCGGGGCTGGAAGTGCGGTTTGGTTGATCGCTTTAGCGGTATTAGCTGTGGTCACCATGACCTGGGGAAATCTCGCAGCACTCGGTTCGACCAATCCAAAACGTATGCTCGCTTATTCATCGGTCGCTCACGCAGGATATATGCTCGCAGCTTTGGCTGCGGTCGGTGCTTGGGTAAGCGGAGATATCGAAGGCCCTGCCGATTATGGAACTGCGATTATCGGAGCGGTGCTATTCCATCTTGCTGTTCTGGTTGCATTCAAACTTGGAGCCTTCTTGGTATTGGGATTGTTGGAAATGGAAGGTGGAGCATCTCGCCTGTCCTCTTTAGCAGGTCTAGGCCGTAGAGACCCGCTATTGGCAACCTCGATGTTCATCTTCATGATGGCGCTCGCCGGGGTGCCGCCATTGGCCGGTTTCATGTCAAAATTCCTCATTGTCGCTGGACTGGTCAAGGTTGGAGTTGGTGAGATGTGGGCTTCGGGCGGCCCGGTATCCTTCGCAGATCTACATTGGGTCTGGTGGCTTGCGCTCGCTTTGTTCATCAATAGTGCAATCTCGGTATTTTACTATCTAAGAATCGGGGTCATCATGTTCCTTGAACCACCTGAAGAAGGTCGACGCAAACCATTACCGTACGGTATCTCTATTCGAATTACAATATGGGTTTGTGTAGTCGCTACAATTCTCTTAGGAGTGTCTGGTGACTTCTTGATACAACTGTGTTACTCTGCAGCAGAGACTCTATTCTGAGT
>CAUZVL010000143.1:0-4078 GCA_963583355.1 Candidatus Thalassarchaeaceae archaeon | reverse complement strand
GCATTGATTGTCTC
The DNA here is from genome assembly GCA_963583355.1 of Candidatus Thalassarchaeaceae archaeon. Taxonomy (GTDB): domain Archaea; phylum Thermoplasmatota; class Poseidoniia; order Poseidoniales; family Poseidoniaceae; genus MGIIa-K1. The sequence goes on along the minus strand of CAUZVL010000143.1, from coordinate 4,064 downwards.
CTCAAAAAACCTCCACCAGGCATCTAATCCATCGACTCGCCAAAGTGACCAACATAGGCCATATTGGTCGATTATATTACCTGAATCAATACTAAATGCATTACTCAAATCATCATTCAGTTCTCGGTCGATTTCGACTTCAGGTGCATCGATTAATGGCATTTAATAACCTCATAGGGGATAACCATTTGTCTGTTCCGGATTAAAGCAATAACGAATTGTCTGAAATTGTGATTTGAACTGATTTACATCGGTTTTAACTTTGGCTGGATCCTCCCCTTTGATCAAAACTCTTGCATATAATGCTGCGACCTCTTCCATCTCACTTACACCCATGCCGACTCTGGTCAATTCTTGAACTCCGAGACGCAAACCAGATGGTGTCATAGCTTTTGTATCACCTGGAAGCATGTTCATATTGGTGATAATACCTGCGTCTTCGAGTGATTGGGCCGCTTTTGCCCCCGCACCGGAATCCAAACCACCATGGCGAGTTAGCACTTGGTGCGAAGCGGTATAGCCACGTGATTCGGCTAGTACATCGAAGCCTTCAGCAGCTAATGCCGCGGCGAATGCTTTAGCGTTCGCAACGGTATTTTGAGACAACTCTTTTCCGTATTGTTTGAATTCGGCCAATGCGATAACTTTTCCCGCAACATGGTGCAAATGATATGAGGAACAAGTACCAGGGAATACAGAATTATTGAGCTTCCGTTGTAATTTTTCATCCTCACTCGAAGATAAAACAAAACCGCCTTGAGGACCGGGGAATGTCTTGTGAGATGATCCTGTCATCACATCTGCACCTTCGCGCATCGGATCTTGAAAGCAACCCCCTGCGATTAATCCGAGTACATGAGCACCGTCGTACATCACCGTTGCTCCGACCTCGTGGGCAGCATCGGCTAATTCTTTGAGGGGGGTCGGAAACAAGAAAACCGATTGCCCAAATAAAGCGATTTTTGGTTTAACTTTTCGAATCAAGTCGGCAGCGGCGTCGATGTCGGGTTCCATCCGTTCCTCATTCCAAGGGTAGGTATGAAGGTCGAGATCACGTAATCCAACCGCTCCCATTCTCGCATGGGAAATATGACCACCATCAGCGGTGGATACTGCGGTGATTTTGTCACCTGGCTTTGCTAATGCTTTAAACGCGGCAATATTAGAAACTGTTCCGCTGGTAGATTGTATATTTGCAAATGGCACCTCAAATACCTGTTTTGCAAGTTCTAAACCTAATTCTTCAATCGTATCGAAGCCACTGCATCCCTGATAATATCTCTTATGGGGTAAGCCTTCAGCATAACGGCCGTGAAGATCGCTTGCAACGACTTTTTGAACCATAGGTGAGATTATGTTTTCACTCGCAATCATCCCTAAACCCTCTCGATAAAGTGTTCCACTTGTGGAAACTGCACTCATCACCGTATTAGCAAAACCGAGGTTTTCTTGACCTGGTTCGCCTTGACCCTTCAAATTGACCATGGCCTTGCTTCAACATTCAGCCTTTGACCCTTTGGGGCAAAGCATCTTGTCAAAAGCGACCAAATTCCTCGCCAGGTTTGCGGCTACGGGGTCGCTGAGATGTGGGGCCTGGCCGCTCCGAACGTATGGTATTATGAGGAATCCCTCGCTTTGAAATATCGGTTTCCATGATATTCCTTCTTTGGCCTGGACGTAACTTCAAGTCTGCTTTACCCCGTCCAGATTGCTTGGAAACTTTTCCAGTTTTCCGCTGGATTAATTGGCCTCGACCTCGGTAAGCAACCGGGCCAACAAGCCTCTCCATGGCAGGGGTATCCGCACCATCTTCTTTTGGCCGCTTCAACCACCAACCGCTGGTCAATCCGACCATTCGGGCATTTTTACTATGCTTCATCGCTTTTGCTCTTCGTGCTAATTTCGTTTTGATCGAACGGGTGCTGCCGCCATTTTGCCTGGAGGTTAACCATCCGGGTAAGCCTACGTCGTAAACCACCCCGTTCACGGTGAGCAACATCCCAGATAACAGTAGATGAGTTCCTATAGGTAATGATTCGCGACTCAATTTAACCTTGCTTCGCTTTAATTGCTTAGCATATGCAACCATGGCCTTTTGATCGCGATGTTTGATAACTCGACGTTGTTGTTTCTTGAATTTCAAGCTTGCTTGATGGATAAATACTAAACAAAAGCCAATAGCAATTCCTTCTAGGGTACCCAATTCGGCTATTGCTGCTATTCCTAAAAATAACCAAAGTGGCGTCAAAATACCCCAAGTGACCACGATTGAAAGAATTCCGCTACTATAATTTGGAGTCATTTTTTGCTGAACAGAATCAGCTGCAGCGATTAAGAAATTTGCATTGAGTGCTTCATCGATTCCACCTTTCACCATCAGAGCGGCGATTGGATTTACCGGTGCATCATCGATCCAGCGTCGATCTCTCTTTTGGGCTGGAAGTGTGAGTGCAATCTCAAGGACTTCTTTATCCGCCTCACCCCTCTGGCGTCCAAGAATAATTGCCAAAGCCTTTACCCTAGGGTCATGTGAATCTGATTCCTCCAACTCATCGAGAACACTCGAAGCGCTATGCCATTGGCCTACGTCGAGCAAGCAAAGTGCTGCCGCGATTCTTGGTTTAACCATGAGTGGTTCTTGTCTAACCATTTGTAGGGCGATTTCAAGCGCTTCATCATGGCGATTTTGTGCTCTCAACAAACCGATGTTTGAAATTCGCGCTGTTAGGGTCAATCTATCGATATGCATGCCATAATCCTTGGGTCGTGGTGACCAATCTCTCATCATCTTCATCATATCATTAAGGTGGTCGATGCAAGGGTTATTCTCCCAATCCCATAAATCATCGTCCGAAACATTGCCGTGCCACGGGTCGAACCATTCGCAGATAAATGCCATCAATTCTGGCTCATCATAACCTTCTGGCTGTTGTAAATTATGTAAGGACTCACGAGCAGCATCTAATCTTCTGCAGGCAATATGCCCTGCTGCTATAAGTAAACGAGCTTCATCATCATCTCCGCCGGCTTGGGCTAAAACTTTCTTCGCTTCCTCGATTGCGGTTGGCCAAAGACCTCGCAATGCCATCTCGACCATTTTTGCTCTCGCCTTTGCCAGCCTCACGATCGCTTCATCTTCATTGATAACGCGTGATTGGAAATTGATCAGGGAATCCAAATCATCTCTTGATGCAGCATCTTCAATCAGGTCCATCATCCAATTTCCACCCCCTGCCATTATTGCACCCTCGCGCCTTTCGTCAGGATTTAAATCAAATTTCATCTTTCGCAATTGATTAAATCTTGGAAACGACAGAACCCATGTTAATAGGAAAATCGCTTGGCCTACAGCGATGAAAATCCAAGTAACTAAGAGGCGATATGTTTCATCAAAACCCTTCGCTTCGAACCAATCGGTAAAAGGCATGACTGAACCAAATTCCTTGTAACATACCAAAATAAGCAATAATGCAGTATAACCGCTAAAACCAGCAAATGCAAAGTAAAGAACCCTGGCTTGAGCCTTGTCCTCTGCTCTTATTTCACGCGGAGTGGCAAGAATAACCCCCCCGAGACCCCCAAATGCTTGGCCACCTAGGAATAAGTTACGGGTCAGTTCGAAGATGAAAGCTAAACCGACGATTGCGATATTTATTGACAAATATGCTGCTAATACCTCTGGCAAACTCTTGAGAGATTCCCACTGTGCCAATAGTGGGTTATCACGAACGAAAAGGTAGACTTGGTGACCTAGGATTCCACCATAATTGAGCATTTCATGTTGATTTTCTGGCTTCTGGATCATCACATAGGCAACTGTAACAATTCCATTTATTGCAGTTAATGGCATGGTTATCAAGAAAATGATCAGAATTAAGGAAAACATCCGACCTACAAAACCCAATTTATCTGGGTCAATCGGGTTTGATCTACCCAACCAAGAACGGTATTTTGAAATCATTAGCATATTCCAAGAAGCACCCATTATTCTTCCATATGCGAGAATGGTTGGACCCATAAAAACCAATAATGCCACAGCTAGAGCGAGAGGTTTTTGTTCGACA
>CAUZVL010000142.1:0-4100 GCA_963583355.1 Candidatus Thalassarchaeaceae archaeon | reverse complement strand
TCAAATAAGGGTAGAGTACAGGAGATTGGAATATCAAACCAATTCCACGTGATGAGGCCTTATCGGATGTAATGTCCCTTTCATCTAGAATAATTCGCCCTGAATCAAGAGTCTCCAGTCCACAGATACACCTCAAAAGAGTTGTTTTACCACAACCGGATGGTCCGGTAATAGCAACGATTTCACCTGGTTCTAAATTCAAATCGAATCCTTCGAATAATTTTCTTTCAAATCCCTTGGCTAAACCTTCACATTTCAACATTAAAACATCCCCTTTTCATCGGTGGCACGAAACTTTTCGGCAATTAAAAACAATACTAAGGTAATACCCATCAATACGGTTGCAGCAGCAGCAGCAGTAGGTTGAATCAACGGGTCCCAACCTGGTCTGGAGCGCAATTGATCTATCAATACCGGCAAAGTATCCCATTGGCCGAATCGAGTGACGACCCACGATGCACCGAATTCTCCCATCGACATCGCTAAAGTGAAAATTCCAGCAATAAATATCGGTCCTTTCATCAATGGAAAGTGAATGTTTTTGATACGCTCAAAGGAATTCATTCCAAGAACTTGGGCATTTTCATCATAGGATGGATCAAGTCCTCTCAACGCTGCTAAAATAATCCTAACCACAAAGGGAGTTGTCAGCATTATATGGGGTAATGCTGGCAAAATCCACCACTCCTTTAATTCTACAGGTTCGATCAGAATAATTCCTAATATTACGCCTAAACCGATCATTACCGATGATATCGCAAATGGAAGCAAGGTGAGCAAGTCGACTATCCTAGCAAATTTTGAGCCGGACTTTTCAAGATGTCTGATATGCAAGGCTAAGAGGATGCCAAGCGGTAGTGCTACTATCAATGTTATAGCAGCATAACCGAGTGAATTTAGCAAAGCCTCCCACACACCGATGTTAGAATAATCGCTGTTCCAGGCTTTGGACCAAGCCCTAAAACTCCATTCTATTCCATCTCGTGAGACTATTCTCACCGAAGCGAGTGCGACAATTATCATTGGACCTAAAGCAAATAAAATTCCGGGTATTAAGATTAATAATCCCTTTGGGTTTTTAATTTGCGCTGATTTTTCATCGACTTGAGGTAATCTTGATTGCCGCTTGTCTTGTAACCATGACATCAACCATAAAGACAACAACAGAACTGAAAATTGAATCATCGATGATGCCAATACCAAATCGTTACTATACTCGTTATAATTATCTATTCCTGCGGAGGAACCAACGCTTGCCATCACAGTTTCAAGCGAATTTTCGAGCGGAGTAAGCCATCTAACCAATGCAAATGATGTGAATGAAAACACAAAAGTCATACAGGCAGCAGCAGCTAATGAAGGGATTAATAATGGATACCACAGAATTCTGAATCTGTTAAAAGCGGTTCTGCCACTAGGTAATAACCTCAATTGGTCTTCCAAATCACGATTTAGGGTCGATAAAACCGGTTCCGTGAATCTAATTACCAAAGCCATGTTGAACCATACATGAGCGACGATCAAGGTCCAAAAGTGAGTGGATTGATCGCTTCTAAACCCAAGTCCGTTTGGCCCAATGAAGGCTAATATTCCCATTGCAGCAACGATTGCTGGCATAACAAATGGCATTGTGAGGATTGCTCGCATCAATGGTTTGGCCTTCCAAGAGTATCTGCCTAATTGCCAAGCAATTGGGGTTGCAATCAATACGGTCGCAATAGTCGAAATAATTGCTTGGATGAAGGTAAAACCAATTGCTCCTTCACTCAATCGATACAGCTCGAGGGAATATACCCATGAAACTGGGCTAAACCCGACGATTTTAATCATCCTTGTCGCAGCTAATATTAACGGAATAAATACTAGAGCAGAATAGATTACAATCGCAAAGCGGCCAGCCCATTTGAGCATAGAAATCATCCTTGATTAACCGCAGAATTCCACTTGGCTAGCCAACTTCCCATATTTTCGGCAATCTCTTGACTGGATACTTCAGCAGAAACCAGAGGGACCAATGAATTAGCGCGATATTCATTTTCAATCGGGAGATCCGAATTTTCTAGAACAGAATACATGAAATTTTCAGTTGGCATCTCATTATTGATTTCTCCTGATAATAAATATTCAATAAAATCACTTGCAGCAATAACATTCGCCCCTTCAAGAACTGCGATATATTCGATTTGTAAGAATGAACTCCGGTCGATATCCAATGCTGCTGATTTGGTCCGGCCCTCGTCATAATGTGCTTCCACACCTGGTGAATGACAATATGATAAGACTATATTTGCATTCCCGATATAGCCATCAGTCCATTCACCGTATCCACCGGTATAATGGGTTTCATAGGCTTCACTCCAACCGGTTGTAATGATAATATCATTATCGTTCATTGCAGCCCACCAATCCGTCCAATCGGTTGAATTATCTGGGTCGTTGGCGAAGTGATCGATGGTCGCAACCATGAAGGCTCTTCCAGGTGAACTTGTCATTGGAGAGGGAATCGCAACCTTTCCTCGCCAATCATCTTCGGTTAAGTTCCACAAATTTGTTGGCACGCTGAGATTTTCACCATCAACAACTTCGGTATCATAATTCAAACAGATCCACCCCTTGTCGAATGGAACTGCTTTTGAGCCATTATAAAACTCCAATGAAGAAGCCTCAATTCCCTGCAATGTGGCTTGATGGTCGATTAGAACTCCAGCATCTAATGCGGTTTGCAAATAGGTATTGTCCAAACCCAAAACAAGGTCTGCTGTTTGACTGCCCTTTGATTGTAAAATATGATCTAAAATAGATCCGGCATCATCGAGTTTTATCAAATTAACTTTGTACCCGGTACGATCTTCAAACTCCTTCAACATCGAATCGCTTAATCCTGATACATCGTAAGTAACGATAGTAATGTCAGTAACCTCTTGACTATTATCAACACAACCAGGCAAGATTGCAGAAAAGAGGATTGCACATATTAGAATTACATTTTTATTCATACGATCACATTACTGCACAAATTTGGTGCATTCTATCTACTAATTCTAGCGGGTTATGAGCAAGGATGTAAAGCGAAGGCTCCCAACCGAAGCCCCCTTCGTCAAAAATTATATCGATTCCTTGATGAGATTGCAATTTCCCTTTTGGGGCAAATGTTAGGTTTAAATCGAGGTCCTCACAAATCGATTCTACTGAGCTCTTTAGGGGAGGTTTGATGTTCAGTATAGCGGTTTTAGTCGGGTCACTCGACCTTGCTGCTAATAGCATATTTGCCAGGTGATTCGATGTATCGAAAGCAGGGGTTTCGTGGTGCCTCAACCTATTGTTAACAATAGAGATCCTTCCCGGAAATGCTGCAACTTCTTTAGTAGACTTAGCATCTCGAAGACAACATGCAATATTCAGACCTACCGCAGGCATTCTCTCCCTGATCCGATTGATATCAATTCGGCTCATTGCCCACTCCAATTGTTTCAATAATGCTCTTTGCTCTTGATCTGCATCCATATCCTGCCCGGTCAAAGATTTATCGAATCTAAGTACCTGTCCGTGTCCGAATGAAATCTCCATTATGAACCGGTGGCGACTTGGTTGGCTTTCTGGACCCAGTTGTCCAAGTGCCATCGAAATCTCATGAGCCCAACCATCGATAGTAGACTCATCTGAACTACCGCTCAAGTTAGGTAGCGGGCGACCAGACATTCTAGATACAGTCGATTGAGTTGAGCCAAGAATGTCAGCGATTTCAGCTTGTGACCAGTCTCCGGCTCGTAGGTTTCTTGCCAATTGCATATGTAATCGAGCCAGCCAAGCCGACCCATCTTTTCCTAGCATGGTTGGTGGTTGTCAGTAATGCTATTCAATGTTCCTAACCATAAATGCATGTTGCATGCGATTGTAGAGGTCTTGGTAAGGCTTGAGTCGATCCTTCCATTTTAGCACAGCCCGGCCTGAACTAGAGGGCAGCACCCATATTTCGCTCTTTAATGGGAATGATTTTGGTATTTGTGATTGAACACCAAAATCAGTTGATTTTAGGGGTGGATCAAATAGATGGGAGAATTGGCGTTTTCCAATGAATGCAATCACCATCGGCTCAGCCG
>CAUZVL010000141.1:0-4107 GCA_963583355.1 Candidatus Thalassarchaeaceae archaeon | reverse complement strand
AGGCTCGAGATTACGACCTTGGACTACAGATATTCCAAAACCTCTACTTCCAATGTTGGATCTGACCTTACTCGAACGAGTAGTCGAAGGAATGCCTGCAGACCTAGTCGATGAGGTTGTTGTTGCCGGCGGCTATATGATTGACCAAATCGAGGACTATTTCAAGAATGCTAATGTGGATTTCGATGTTAGAATCGTGCCTGAGGACAAACCTCTGGGCACGGGTGGTGCCTTGGCAAATTGTCGAGATGTGGTTTCGGGTCGATTTGCCTGTTTTAATGGCGACATAGTGTCCTCATTGAATCTTGGACCTATGCTGGAACAGCATCAGAGTTTAGGGGTTACCGGCTCACTTGCACTATGGGAGGTAGAGGACCCGACCCGTTTTGGAATCGTTGGACTCGACCAGGATAATCGAATTACACAATTTAAGGAAAAGCCCAAGCCTGAAGAGGTATTTTCAAATTTGATAAATGCGGGTTCATATATTCTCGAGGACGAAATATTCGATATGATGCCTCATACCAAACACAGTCTTGAACGAGATATTTTCCCTGTATTAGCTCAAGAAGGTCGCCTGAGTGGACTGGCTTTCGATGGCTATTTTATCGATGCTGGCACTCCACAATCATGGTGCGAGGGTGTGCGTACTTGCATTGCAGAAGAGCGATTTACAATTGGTTCACGTGCAGGGTCATCATGGTTTGAAAACCAAGTCCACCAAGTAAAAAATTCGATGATTCAATCTGATTGTACTATCGAAGGAGAGGTAAATAACTCTACTCTTCTTCAAGGGGCAATCATTGGAGCAGGTGCAAAAGTGAATGGCTGTTTGGTTGGAAGAGGGGCTAAAATCGGCCTGAATTCTATATTGGAAGATGTCATAATTGGTCATGGTGCGGTCATTCCTACTGGTCATATCCAGACCGGCGGGACATTTTGAAGGCGTAGCCATCAAGTGTGATGCCGTATTGGCACATATTATGGCAGTACCATTGGTCGTCGTCAATTTCAAAACATATTCGTCTGCATTAGGTCCTGCTGCGCGGTCATTAGCACAAAAAATGGCTTCGGTTTCAACCGATGCTAGAATGGTTGCAGTAGTTTCCGCTTTTGACCTCTCAACGGTTTCCCAAATCGAAGGCTTAGAGGTTTGGTCACAGCATCTGGATCCTGTCGGTCAAGGCTCACATACCGGATGGCTCGAACCACAAACCGCAATTTCCGCCGGTGCGACCGGGACGGTCATCAACCATGCTGAACACAAGGTCTCGCTCGAACATGTCGAGAAATTAATTGCCATGTTACCCGATGGATTCCCGATTTGTGCTTGTGCAGCAGATGTTGAAGAAGCGATAGCATTAGCTAAACTCGGCCCGACTTTTATCGCGGTCGAACCACCAGAACTCATCGGAGGCGATATATCGGTTACCAGCGCCGACCCAGCAATAGTTTCGGATACCGTAGCAGCGGTTAAAGCCGTCAACCCTGATGTCAGAGTACTTTGTGGAGCAGGAGTGAAAAATGGCCAAGATGTTGCAACCGCAATCAAATTGGGAGCCGAAGGGGTCCTCTTGGCAAGTGGGGTGACAAAAGCAGCGGATGTTGCTGCTGTGCTCGCTGATTTAGTAGAATTACTCTGAACTGGCTTTTGCCATCTCAAGAGCGGATTGTTCTAGACGGCCTCTTTGAAGATCTTCGCCTCCAGGGCAAGTATCGATATGGCCACAATTACGACAGGTTCGTCTTTGCTCGGCTAGTGGTAATTGCGAGAGGTCACAAGAATCGCCCATTTTTAGATATAAATCGGTCATTGCTTGCATGTCCGATTTGATCAACATTGTTGCGTCATCGACCAATCTGTTGCTAGCATGCTCGGACCAATGACGCCATCGCCCTCGGTTCCAAGTAAGGGTTTCGACCACAAACCGATTGGCCATTGCCGGCATTCCAGTTCTGAATAAACCCCATAATACCATCGCATTAGTCTCCAATCTTCGATGCTTAACCGGTATGGCAGTACCTTGTACTGTCAATTTTAGCAAATGCCAATTACGTCCTTGTCGCCATACGATATCTGGGGCTACATGGAGATCCCAACGATCTAGTTTGGTTTTCTCAAGTCTACTACAGGTGAACCACTCGACGATATCTCCTCTTAAAATCGATGCGATTGGCTCGCTTTTGACGGCCGAATGGAAGCGATAGCAGGCGATTTCGACCAACCGATTTATCTCTTCGTTTTCGATTTCAACCCGCAATTTGCTTGAATCACCTAATCTTAATTCAACTAATTTAACAGTTGTTCTTTGTCGTTCGAGCGCGCCGATTATCCTGTGTCTAATTCTCATAGCAAGGTCATCCTCAGGCCAATCTTTACCTTTGGAGTGTAGATCTAACCGGTCGATAATAACTCCGCGCAAAGCTCTTTGCATCAAGCGCCATGGGCTCGACCAATCTGAAATATTTATCAGATGGCGATTGAAAGTACCGCTGAACTTTCTGTTAAACCCGTACTTCAATGCCCAAGCCCTTGGGCATTTCTCCATCATTCCTCTTCTGCTTGCAGACCATGCTCTAGGCCTGTTCAACCAACCGGTTCTTCTACTGTTCATGAAACAGGAGGGTTGACCTTTTTCATTATTAAGCCTACCAATTCAAATCAAACCGCTGGCGATTAAATCTAGGACCCTATCTGCCAATACCCAAATGGAAATTGGAATTAGAGCCCAACCGAGGGCTTCAGCAAATGGGCCGCCGCCAAAAGAGCCGAAAGCGTGGGATAGAGGTCCACCCCAAGTTGCGATTACCCTGATTATTAATGTCAGCAACCCTGCAACTAAGATGTAGGTCATCAAGAGAACGAATGAATAAATATAATTGAATCCGCCAATTGCAAAGACAGTAGCAACTCCTTGAGCCAAAAGTGCAGGATAAGCTAGCCAGATAAACCAGCCCATCCAAAACCCAATGAGCAGATCTCTCTCGACATCTTCTAATTCTCGCCATTGGCTGAAGTTTTTAGGATATATTCGATGTAGACCTCGTGCGAGTAATACAACCTCCTTTGGTGTACCACCTAAAGCCGCTCTTATCGCAGCGCTAACAAACCAAATCATCAATACTAAATCGCCCATAGATTTCAACCCGTTATCAACCGGTATTAATTCAAAGATCATCGAGAATATATTTACTACAAAGAAACCGATACCGCCGGCTATCGCAATACTCCCCCAGAGACTTCCTGGTGGTACCGCTTCGGTTGGTGCTTGGTATTTTTGGCGAGGTAATGCGACCAATAACATCACTAATCCAGGCCCCCAGAACAATGACAATATATCGGAAGGGGATTGTTGGCCACCATCTGAAATAGCATCGACCGCTTGAATTAAATCTACTGAACTCGCACTACCACTATCACTATAGGTAACCCTTCCCGATTTATCGATTATTACGATTGAATCAGAGGTTCCAAGTGGCAATTTGCCGGTAAATTCACCATCATCAAGCAAGATTGGCCATGAAGCATTAACATTGTTTTGTAATTCATATAAATCATCGACGCTTGCCCCTTCTCCAGTTAGAACCTGAGCAATGCTAACCCGGTTGCCAAGTTTGGATTTGGCTTTGTCCAATTGGGTATAATGGTCTAGTGCATTGGTCGATGCAGGAAGGCTAATACCGATTAAAACCGCTTCTTTTCCTTCGAGTAATTCATCTAATGAAACGGTGCTATTAAATTGAGAAAACAACTCAAAATCGGGGGCTCTTGTATCCGTTTCGACGATATCTGTACCACCTAAATCAGGTATGCTATCCGATAAAGGAATCATCAAAAATGCCATCACAATCAAGGCGCCTATCAGAGGCAATGGTAGGATGATGCCCTGCCGAATCATCGAAATCAAATAGGCGATTATTGCAATAAATCCCGATATGCTAAGCCAAAAGGATGATTCAGCTAAGGGCGAGTCCTCCGCTTGAACATTAAATCTGATCAATCCATTATGGTCGCAAGGTGTTTTGATATTTTGACTATCTATCGTCTTCATGCAAATAATGAGCACATTATCTCCAACAGGTAGGGGGTGAATTCCAGTATATACT
>CAUZVL010000140.1:0-4116 GCA_963583355.1 Candidatus Thalassarchaeaceae archaeon | reverse complement strand
TTGTTTAATTTTCTCTATCATCATATTGCTCTCCAAAATATCTATTCTTCTGGACGATAATACAAACATGGAATTACCTACAAATATGATTGCGATTCTTAACAAGGCAGACAACATCTCTACTTTTGTGACTGGAATATTGTTACTGATTGGTTGTGTGATTTTTGCTGTCATGTCCCCTGGTGAGTTCTATATGGCCCGAGCTTTAGATGGCGATGGAGACCTCTCCAGTGGGATGGGGATGATATGGTGGACCACACTGCTATTGTCAATTGGATACTTTTCTGCCTCTATCCGTGGACTAGTGTCAGATTTCAATTGAGTAAAAATCAATCAGCAGAAACCTTGGTGACCCACAAGGGTCTGAGCAGGACACCCTAAATTCTTGAAACAAATTCACACCACCTCTCAAAGGTTGATACAGACAACCGACATATCATTTCCATGAAATCGTAAGGGTTTTTTTGAACCCCCCAGGACATTATGGAAGTATCCAATAGCGTGAATGAATTTACAGAACACGAGAAAGTTGGAAGGGTAATAGTTTCAACAGCCTGAGGCTGCTGGAATCGGGCTCTAAACCGTTAACGGAGCCAATATACACTCGAGGATCAAACGAAAGCGCCGACTAGACTCACTACCATCAGAAGTGGTAGGACTATAACCGGAAGCATAGGTATAGATTCGGTATATCCTCTAAATTTAGCAACAACTACGGTCGTGAGGAATAATCCTAATCCAACGGCAGTTGCTATAAGCAGAGCAGCCATAGAAGCGGCGTCATCCATTGTAAAACTGCAAATCAAATTGATGGCAGAAATAGCGAGTACTCCCCCGCCAATAGCCATCCGCATTGCATTCATTTCCCCTAGAGCGCTTTCGTGAGCCTCTTTACCGAATATATCCTCATTGAATCCCTTAGGGTCAATATTCATTTTCATTCCAATTAGCAGAGTTACTGCTCCTACAATCTGCATGGCTATTGCTTCGTCCATGCCGTGTGGTCTTCAAATCAGTATATAGTGAAAACCGAGGTATTATCAATTATCCATCGGTTTGCAATATTATTGTTTGAATGGGCTTTGCACCGTGTGCTTTGGAACGCTAGCGAGGCGGGCGATCCAATATGTTTCCACATTGAGCCAAGACTTGAAGGAAATCACGAAAAATCAGGCTGACGCTTTTCCAAAAAGGCGTCCACCCCTTCTTTGAAATCCTTGGTAATTCCTGCGGCTTCAATCAATGTACGCTCATGTTTGAGATGGGTCTCAAAATCGTTTTCGTTTTGAACCAATAATAGATGCTTGGTAGCTTCCTTGGTATGCTTCCCCCACCGCGACCAATCTTTGGCGATTTGTAACGCCCTTTGAATTAATTTATCTGCGGCGACAACCTCGTCGATCGCACCGTTATGACACGCTTCTTCTGCACTCCAAATCTGATTTTCCAAAAAGAAACGGCGCGCGGTTTGTTCTCCAACTAGCCGAGGTAAAAGCCAGGTTGTTCCACCATCTGGTGACAGGCCCATACCGGCGTACGATGCTGCCATTTTCCCTCCAGGTGATGCGATTCTAGCATCACATGCCAGAGCAAGACCTAGGCCGCCACCGGCTGATGCACCATTCAGCGCTGCAACGAAAATCGTTGGAGAGGTTCTCATTTTGAGTAGTAGTGGATGGAGGATTCCGGTCAGTTCTCTGATTAAATCAACACTATCTGCTGCTTTGATCGATTCCTTGAAGGCATTAATATCGGCACCTGCAGAGAAAAACTTACCTTCCCCTGTTAGAATTATCGCTTTACAACCGATATGTTTCATTATCACATCGCGGATTTTGGGCAAAAAATCACGGCTGAAAGATTTGGATGCAGCCCCTCCGGTAAATTGGATAATAGTGATTCCATCATCCTCTGTAACCAGCAAAATCTCACCTCAAAGTTTTACGTTAACATTTTTTACTTTAGTGTAGAAATTGAGCGCATCTTTGGATTGCTCAACTCCAATTCCAGATTGTTTCCAACCGGTGAAAGCGGTCTGAGGGAAGGTGATTGGGTACTCGTTGATGGACACCATTCCCGATTGAACGTCGCGGGCGAATTTATGAGCCCGGCTCAAATTATTGGTCCAGATTCCATTCAGTAAGCCGAATGGGGTATCGTTTGCCAAAGCGAGAGCCTCTTTATCATCATTGAATTTTGTAACCGCTAGTACCGGGCCGAATAATTCCTCTTGGAATAGAAGATTATCACTTGAAACCCCGGTGACTACAGTCGCTTCCATAAATGCGCCGGGTCTATCGATTGCATTACCGCCGCATACGATTTGGCCACCTTGAGCCAAGCCTTTTTCTAACATATTGAGAACTTCATCTCGATGAGAAGGGTGGACCATAGAACCCATTCTCACACCTTCTTCCATGCCTGGACCTACTGGCCATTTGCTGATTTCAGTAATGACGGCATCGACCAATTGATCGTGAACATCCTCATGGACAATCAGTCTAGATCCCGCCCAGCACATTTGCCCAGCATTCATGAATATTCCAAAGCAAATTGCCTTTGCACAATGCCCCAAATTCGCATCTGAAAATACGACATTTGCTCCTTTCCCGCCTAATTCTAGAGTGACCGGAGTTAAGTTTTCGCTCGCCTTCGCCATCACGGCTTGGCCGGTCGGTACGCCGCCTGTCAGGATAACACCATCAACGCCAGCATGCCCTGCTAATGCATCTCCAATGAGGCTACCAGATCCTGTAATCACCTGAAGAACATCTGCCGGTAGGCCTACTTCAGCCTCTTCCATGGCTTTGGCCCAGGCCAATAATGAAAGTGGGGTCCAAGATGCTGGCTTGGCGATGACGGTGCAACCTGCTGCCAGAGCAGGGGCTATCGAACGGAGCGCCAATTGGAGAGGAAAATTCCATGGTACGATATGAGCGGTAACGCCAAGTGGTTGGCGTAATGTATAATTCAATCGATTGCCGGGAACTGGGATTGTACTGCCTTCGATCTTATCTGATAAGCCGGCGAAATATTCCAGAGTCCAAGCACCATACCTGATTTCTGATAATGCCTCTCGGAAGGTTTTTCCATTATTCGTCGATTCTAAAACGGCAAGGTCTTTGGCTTTCGCATAGGTTGCAGCGGCCATCTTATTGAGGATTCGACCACGCTGAGCCGGATCCATCATCGACCAATCTTTTGAAGATAAAGCGGCGCGCGAAGCCGCAACACTACGATCAACATCTCCCAAGGTTGCTTTAGGGATTGTTGCTATCAATTCACCAGTCGCCGGATTATGTACCTCGCTAGTCGACCCATCTTCTGCATCAACCCAACAACCGTCTATCAGCATCTGCTGCTTGCCCATAGCGAGGGCGAAGCAGAACTTACTCAAAGCCTCTCGCATGAGAAATAAGGTTGAATAGAGTCCGACTATAGCCCCTAAACTATGGCAAGGAAAATTGGGATCGCCCACTCGACCACGACAACGGTTACCGGAAGGCCGCCAATCCTCATCCTAATCGCAGGGGCTACAGGGGTTGGTAAGTCGACCACCGCAGTTAAAGTTGCCAGTGCTCATTCCTTCTCGAGGCTACTTTCAACCGATGCTATTCGTGAGATAATGCGCCTCAACGATGGAGAAGAAACTGGTGCCTTACATCGCTCTTCTTTCAGTAAAGGAGAAACAGGGGATGCGGTTTTGGATTGGGCTGATACCTGTAAGGCCGTTGAAGCGGGAATTCTTGCAACAATCGAGAGAGCTCGGCGCGAGGGGATTGATTTGATACTAGAAGGGGTACACCTTGAGCCGAGTAGAAGAATGTTGAGAGTTTGGACCGAGGCTGGAGGGATTTCTCTTGGGATTGTTATGCATATTGATGATGAAGCCAAGCATACGTCTTTCCTCAAAGAAAGAGAAAGTCATTCGTTCAGGAACGCAGGAAGATATATTTCGGCCTTGCCCAGGATTAGGGCGATTCAGGATGCGTTACTGGATAAAGCGAGAATTGCGGATTGGCATACCTTAGACCCGACAAGAGTGAACGAGTCGATAGAGCGAGTAGATCACTGGTTGGACTTAGCTTGGAATCAATGGAGAAAATCTAATTGATT
>CAUZVL010000139.1:0-4130 GCA_963583355.1 Candidatus Thalassarchaeaceae archaeon | reverse complement strand
TAGGCCGAGTTGTAGACCGTCATATCAAACTCTACCGTTACAAAACACATCCAATAGTTTTGGAAAATCAACGAATAAAAGAGCCTCTTCTACATTTGGTGGCATCCAAACCAGGCCGAAGCAAAGAAGCTTCAGCTCGGCGACGCAAAAGTCAATCGAGAAAGTCAGGGCCTCGCAAGCAAGCATCTGCTAATAAAGACAAAGAAACCGATGAGGTAACCGACGAGGAAATAGTGGTTGAAACTAAATCGGTCGAATGTCCAGAATGTGGATGCGATACCATCGAAAGAGATGGACCTCGAGTTAAGGTGTGCACAATATGCCGCCACAAATGGTCCTAGGTGAGCAAAATGGTTTTGGTCACGATATCAGGTCATCCCGGCAGCGGAACATCGACACTAGTCGAAACCTTGAGTGAACACTTCGGGTGGGTTAGCCTCAATGGTGGACAAATTTTCCGCGATGAAGCACAAAAGCGAGGTTTGAGCCTTGCCAAATTCGGCGCTTTGTGCTCGGTCGATTTCTCAATCGACCGTTCATTGGATGAAATTCTCAAGAATAAGATGCACGAACAGGGAGGTCCTCAGGTTATTGAGAGCCGATTATCAGGTTGGTGGGCTCATTTGGAAGAGATTGATTGTTTTAGAATCTGGCTTGAAGTTTCCGATCTCGAGAGGGCACGAAGAGTGGTCTCCAGAGAAGGAGGATCGACCGATGATGCATTGAGAGCGAATCGGCATCGTACCTCTTTAGATCTAACCCGTTACGAAGAATTATACGGTCTTAATCCAGAAGATAAGACCCCATACACTCATGTTGTGGACGCCTCCTACTTAGATGTAGACGAAGTTGCTACAGCAGTCATCAAAATTTTGGAGGAATCCCAATGATCATATTAGAAAAAGAAGCCCAAACCTCTTCAACCCATGGTTGCCGACCAGAAAACAGAACTATAGAACAACTGCTTGATGGTGGTTTTATATTATTGGACAAAGCTCCTGGTCCATCTTCTCACCAAGTTAGTGCTTGGGCTCGTGATTTCATGGGTTTGGAGAAATTAGGCCACGGCGGAACTTTAGATCCATTCGCAACTGGTGTTCTTCCGCTACTAGCGGGTAAAGCTATGCGATTGACCGGTTCGATTCTAACCCATGACAAATCCTATCTTGCGGTATTGAAATTCGCCAAGGAATTCACAAGAGAACAACTTGAAGAATCGATGGCATTGTTGAGAGGAAAGGTTTTCAATGTACCTCCAGAAATATCTGCGGTTAAGGTACAAGTCAGAACGAGAAAGATTTCTAAGTTCAACATTTTGGACATAGATGGCAAGTTGGTGCTTACTCACATTGAATGTGAAGCCGGGACATATGTTAGAACAATGGCACGTGACCTCGGACTATTGCTCGATATGCCGGTTGAATTAAAGGAATTGCGACGACCTAGCTCTGGTAAATTCAGCCTTGCTCAATCGGTTACAATGCAACAATTGGTCGACGCTCATTGGTTGTGGAAAACAAAGCATGACGAAAGCGGGATGAGAAAAGTACTCCATCCTATTGAATCCATGTTCGATGATCTACCGGTTATTGTCGTAAAAGACGGAGCAGCGGCGGCATTATCGAATGGCGCCCCATTGATGCGGCCAGGAATTGTGAGTATTCCAGAGGATCTTGGCACGGGATCTGAAGTACTGATCACTACCATAAAAGGAGAAGCTGTTGCCCTAGCAAAGCTGTCTGAGCCATGCAAGGTAATTCCATCGATGACCAAAGGTCAAGTTGCTCAACCACATACCGTCCTGATGCGAGAGGATACTTACCCTCGCAGTTGGAAGAAATAAGGTCAATCACGCTTCGATGTATTCTTCATAAACCCATTCTTCGGTTTCAATTCGTATTTTTAATTCACTCATATGTTTCATCCCACACTACTTCGCACCACAAGTGGTGAGAGGCCCCCACAGCCTACTCGAAGTATTCTTTTCTGACTCGGTCACCATATGAAGGTTGACCCATATATTGCGATTATGTGACAAATGGGCCTTGGTGAGATGCCTTATTCGATCTTCTTGATTTTAGCTGGGGCTAAAAGGCCGAAAAGGGCGAGGATCACTAATAATACCGCTCCAGCACCGACCAATAAGGTGGTTTGTGATATTTGGGAAGATGCGGTGCCATCCACGGTAGTCGGTTCCTTTGTCGCCTCCCCAATTGCGATTATAATCGACTTAACGTTATTGTCTTCATTGGATTCATCGATCTCGGTTCCACGGTCGACGACTGCTTCTAGCAGCACTGACGAGTCATCGACCGGCGCTTGCCAGTCGCAGATTACCGAGCCTAATTCCCCTGGCATCAAAACTGGTATCGTGCCGGTGCCGATGGTTTGGTCATCGGCAAGGCATCGGATGGAAATCATCGTAGCCGATACTTGTCCTGAATTACGGACCATAACCTTGATCTCGACTACATCACCTTCAAAAATGGGCTCTCCAATAACTCGTATCTCTTCTATAGAGAGGTCTGGTAAAGCTCTTATCTCAAGGTCAAGAATACGCTCATCACATGTGGTATCGTCACAAACTGTTACCAAAACCGATTTGAATCCGGGGGTTGGTCCATCTACAATTACTAATCGATTCGCCATATCGATGGTCGCCCAAGAGCGATTTGTGGTCACGATAAGATCATTGTCAATTGTATCGGAATCACTAATGCTAAATGGGATATCTTTGGTAATTCCTAATTCGACCGGGACGATTGCTGGAAATTCAGCAAGTTGAGGCGAATCGTCTACATTTGCCACGGTAAATGTCGAAGTCTCAACCCATTTGTTGCCAGATGAATCGATTGCGGTCGTGGTCACATGAGCCACTCCACTTGCCTCCGGAATCAACCGAACCCGGATTTGGCCTTCGGTCAAATCGACTTCTACAACATCTGGTGCATCATTTTGGAAGACAATTTGCAATTCATCAGCATCATCTCTATCATCTGTACAGCGGGTTAGCAATGGCAGAATTAAACCACTACCATCTTCCTCCATTTCAAAATTACCGATGTATTGGCAGAATGGGTCTTCATCATATTCGATTGAGAAGCCACCTACGACAGACAAATCGTTTACTTGAAGACTGAGGCTATTTGCTGGGCCATCAGAATTCCAAGTGAAAAATGACTTAATCATTATTTCTAACTCAAGCGAATCAGGACTCATTAAATGGCCTATTGGCAAAGTCAAATTATAAGCTCCAAGAGTTGAAAAATTCACATTGCTAACAGTATTCCCATTTACCTGAATGGTCCAAGCAGATTTAGCAAGGTCAATACCTAAAGTATCACCGCTAACACTGCCATCGATGTGAATGCTAGGATCGTTGATATCGACCCAGACTCTGGTCAAACAGGTTGAATCAAAAGAGAATCGTAAACTCAAATCTCCATTCACAATCGGAATCATCCCCTCGGATATTCCAACCCATGTGGCTTGATCATCCAAATATTCTGCGATGACTGTAGAATTTTCCACCGTGTGGTCAAAGTGCACTCTACCCCACGATTGACCAGGTGGCTTGGTAATCGCAGCAGCGGTCCAAACACCTCCCTCTGATTCGAGCCCGCAAGGAGAAACCGAAACCGAATCATAAGTCCCTTCGCTTAAATTTAAGTCGATGATTGGCCATTGTTCAACCGTGTTGGTTGAAAGTCCAATTGCTCTCTCGGCTCCAGACCAAGGGGTTTCCATCTCGATTTGAATTCCCACAGCATCAACCTGGACTTGAGAATCATCGGTACCACCGATAGAAACGTAATCAAGATTAATTTCAAGATTTAATAATTCATCCCATGTCCAACCATCGGTATCGTTTATCTCTAAACTCCATCCACTATTCATGTAGTATAATCCGGATTGAGTATTGCTCCAAGTTTTAACCAAATCATGAATTCCCCCATTTATGACCGAAAACCGGACTTTATCCTGTTGCAGAACATCCGGAACATCGAAATGGACGACTAAATTAACACTAATAATAGAGCGTGAATAATACGGGGATACATCGAATGTATCAAGGGTGATATCAGGGCCTGTCGACCAACTATAAGCGCCATCAGGTGAACCGATACTAG
>CAUZVL010000138.1:0-4136 GCA_963583355.1 Candidatus Thalassarchaeaceae archaeon | reverse complement strand
CATCGATTGATCTTAGAATTACCATATTGGTACCGATTGGTAAAAGGTTAGAATCAATTTTAAACATAAACGAAAATGTCTCGTAAGATGTGAGTTCCCCTTCTACGATTTCATAAGAAACCTCAATCCATGTTTGACCATCGTCTAGAGAATATTCGACGGTTTCTATAACATCTCCCCTGCTCCATGCCATGCCGGTATAGGCTACTTCACCATTTTTGCCAACAGCCGTATTGGTGAAGTGGGCTTGGAGGTCAAGATTCATCGAGGAGGTATTCATTCCAATCTCTTGCAGATATGTAGCGGTCCAAGTCGCATCATGGGCATCGACAAGGCCCCAGCCGAAGTCGCGATTCCAGTGAGGATCGATTTCGGGCTGAGTAGGTTCACCCATTCGAGTAGCGGTACTGCGCAGAATTTCTCTTACCACGAAGGGATTGATTTCGTCATTGGCTTCGAGCATCAACGCGACAACCCCGCTCACGGCAGGGGTTGCATAAGAGGTTCCAGACCCTCGACTAGTGTAGCCGTTATTGGCTGCATCTTGACCTGGGACATTATTATTACAAAATCCACTAGAGACACAGCCTTCGGCTTGAATTATATTGGAGCCGGGTGCGGTAACATCTGGTTTCATCTCATTGATTGGGTCACTATCACCATTATCTCGACGTGGCCCTCGACTGGAATAGGATGCGATTGTATCATCATCACGGGTGATGGTGTTCAAATCATCGGTAGCACCTACGGTAATAGATAGTGAAGAAGAACCCATCCCGGATAATCCGTCATTATCAGGGCCATCGTTTCCTGCAGCAATAGAAGTGACGATCCCCGCTTCGGTTGCTGCGTTCAAAATCCGCGAATGCATGTCCTCGCCATCCGAACCACCGGTTTCGTGGCTGGTAATCCCCCATGATAGAGAAATGATGTCGATGCCATATTTACTCTCATCTACATCAGGCCATTCGGTATCTTTATTGTCGATTATCCACTGAATACCATTCATGGCAGATTCATAGAATTCTTGTTCCAATACATAATTTTCGAACGGTCCTGCGCCGGCATCGGTACCGATACGCACATCGATCAAACTTGCATTCGGCGCTGAACCTTCATACCCGGTTTGCTCGCCATTAGCGTCCAAACCGGTTGCGCTTGCCATTCCCATGCAAGCAGTACCGTGTTGGTTACCATCATCAGGATCGAATGAACCATCATCTTGTTGGCCACCAGCTAGAACACATTGCGGGTCTGAATGAAGAAAACAAACCGCATCATAACCTGCGACAAATTTGTCTTTTAAGCCAGGGTGTTCGTTGTCTGCTCCGGTATCGACCATTGCGATATTGATTCCCATCCCTTGGCCTACACTATGGTTCCAAGCCGCATGTGGATAATCAACAGACGGTTCAGATTTGATATTTGGAGTCTGGATATCACCGTAGAAAACCACTTGGCCATATCTCTCGACCATTACAACACCATCGATTTGAGCCAAAACCCAAATGTCGGATGAATCGATTACTCCGAGCAATAAGGCGTCGACCGATTCGATTACATCGATGATTGTATATCCCATCTCATTTAGTAATTGGATGTCCAAATCGGTAATTTCCCGGCCATATGACAAGCCGACACCCACTGGACCGGTGTGGGTTTCCAGTGAATCAAAAATTCCATTCCGGTTGGAATCGGTAGTGGTATAATCCCACCAATCAACATCTTGGTAAATGATTGGTGTCATGGTTGGGATGGTGGTTGACCAGCCTTCTTCACTGGCTTCATTACTCAATGAGCCGGTGAGTGGTAAGACGAAGAGGGTCAAGCAAAGGAGTGCAAAGCGGCGTCGCATAGTGGGTCCCTATACACTATGGAAAGCCCGATGGTCATCAACATATTGGTTAAGTCAAACTGCCAGAAGATCATGAATCAAAACCTATACCACTACGATGAATTAAAAATCAAGATGAGTGGTGGGAGCACAGGGATTTGAACCCCGACAGGCTGGTATCTTCTGATCCGCCACTGTATGTTGTGTGTACGGCTGTATGTGGATTAGTCTCAGATTAGATTTTTCAATCAAAGTACGAGCGTTATCTCTACAATTGGAGCCAGCAATACTACCAGGTTATACTATACTCCCTTTCAGTGTATTCAAACCCAAATAAGCTAAACTCATTGCTTTGCCTGACGTCGTGCGCGCTTTCGACGACGTAGTTTCTTTTTACGCCATTTCCATCGCTGTTGGCCAGCCTTTTTCCAAGCCCGTGAACCTCGCTTCATGGTGAACAGTCCGGCGACCAAACTCCTCTATATGAGGGCTTTGGGTGGACAAGCCTGAGATTAATATTCAAAAGGAGCAGCCTAAGCGGATGTAAATATTGTTAAATTCGTATAAACTATTAAATTCTTCATCTCCAAAGGCCGGGTCATGCGGACATGTGCTTGGATACTGATTTTACTTTTTGCCGGTTTACCTCTACTAGGTCTAATCTCTCCACCTAATGAAACGGCAGATGCAAATTATGAGGGCTTCTTAGATTCATCTGGGCTAGGTATTGCCCAGCATGATGCCTTAACCGAATTAGATTTAGGAATCTCTTCGTCCCAAGTTAGCGGCAGAGCGGCTGGTACACAATTCGACAATTCAGCCGGCGGTAATAGTGAAGACAGAGGGCAGGCAATTGTGGTCGATTCAAATGGAAATGCATATGTCACTGGATTTTTCAAACAAATAGCAACTTTCGGTTCGACTAGTGTCACTTCTTATGGGGGCAAAGATATTTTCGTGGCTAAATTAACCCCTACTGGCACTTGGGATTGGGTAACAAAGGCCGGTAGCACTTCGGATGATGAATCTAAAGATATCGAAATCGATTCAAATGGAGATCTAACCATCACCGGATATTGTAGCGGAAATTCAACATTTGGCAGTATTGATGTCACTTGCGATGCGACTTACCAAGACATAATCGTGGCAAAGATTAACCAAACCGGCAGTTGGCAATGGGCAATAGCATCGAATCAAACAAGTGGATATTATGCGAGTGGAGAAGGATTAGCAATCGATAGCAACGATGACATTTTTATCACCGGACATACCGATGCCGGCAAAATTGGCAACACTAGTGTTTTCAATGGCATATTTGTCTCAAAAGTATTATCAAATGGGACTTGGGGAGATTCGGTTTACTTTTCAGCGAGTAATGGATATAGTAGCAATAAAGGCTTAGCATTGGATCTCAATTCTAATGGTGAAATTTTTGTAACCGGTCAATTTTTATCAACGATTACAATTGATGGCAATAGTATTACATCTTCAGGACATACAGACATCTTTGTTGCTAAATTTCATGCAAATTTAACCAATATTTGGCTGGTTAAAGCAGGAGGTTCAGAGACAAGTTATGGTGACAGCGGTGCTGCCATTGCGGTTGACTCAAATGGCGATGCATATCTAACTGGAAGTATTGATGAGGAAGCAGCATTTGGCTCTACAACTCTTTATGCAAGTTCTAAGGACATTTTCTTTGCAAAAATACTAGCTAATGGAACCTGGGATTGGGCGACGACTAACAGTTCAAGCAGTGGGACCAGTTGGGGTACAGATGTTCTAATAAACACAAACGGTGAAATCATTTTTTCAGGAAAATACAGCAATATTGATTGGTGGACGACTACTAAAAGTGGATATGGATTTGTAGCCAGCCTAAATTCTTCTGGCACTTATCAATGGGCAGGTGGAATGTATGACGCAGAAGTAAACGGAATTAGCATCGATAATAATGGGCTAATTTATGCAAGTGGTACCGAAGGTGGAAACGGTCATTCTGATATTGCGGTCCGTGTATTTGATGGTGCAAATCCCGATTCAGACACTTACCCTTCAGGTTTTGATAATTGTCCTACTATAATGAATGAAAACCAATCTGATTACGAGAATGATGGTGATGGCGATATATGCGATAGCGATGATGATAACGATGGTATTATCGATACAAATGATGATTGTCCAATCAATGGCATCTACAATTGGACCTCTAATTCTGCAAGCGATTATGATAGCGATGGTTGTAGAGATTATTACGATGAAGAAACTGATGCCGATAATGACGGAAAGTCGAATGATAATG
>CAUZVL010000137.1:0-4154 GCA_963583355.1 Candidatus Thalassarchaeaceae archaeon | reverse complement strand
AGTTTCACAATCAGGTAGCCGTGGGTCGGCTTCAACTATCTCCATCCCAGCATCGACTGCACGCTGCAATAAGGTGTTGGCTCGGAATTTTCCCAAAGGAGAGCCCACCAGTTCCCAATCTGGGGGATTGGGAACCGCACCCGCATAGGCCCAAGCCAATGCGTTTTCGACCCCAGGGGTAGGTACGACGGCGACCTTTTTGAGGTCGGGTAATTTAATCTTCTCAACCAAGGAAAGATGAGCATGAACCAGACTAACCAATAGCGGGGAAAGCGAATGGACGATTGGTTCGCCCGCAACTCCGTAAGCCACCTTCCCCATGAACCACCATGGTTTGACCTAAGTACTTGAATAAGTCTGCAAAAAGTGCTAAAATTAGCCACCACCTTCAATAATGAGTGCCCGATTGTGCAAATGAGAGCGATGTCAAAGGCAGGTGAGGGATTTCGAAACACTACTGTGTTTACCATACTTACCCTCTATCTTTCGACCGCAATGTTTCAAGAGTTCGGGGCTGCAGTAGGCTCGCTTCTCGGGCCAACCATCGGAACGATTTTTGCAACTATTGCCTTCTTGTGGTACGCCGATAAAAAGCACGAAAAAGAAATCGTCGGACGAGGGGTGTACAACCGCTCTGAACGAAGCGATGTCATCAGAAATCCTGAAGGACGATTAGAAGAATTCGAACGCGCAGGCGAAGATGATAGTTCTATGAAGTGGATTCTCTATTTATTACTTTCAGTCGTCGTATTGGGTAGTGAATTAACTTGGGCAAACGTGCTATTTTGAGTTGAACTTAAATGGCGAAGGATACCTTAGTTCATACCTTTGAAGGCGAGGAATTACGCCATAGAGAACTCGGAGAATTCTGGGCGATTTGGCGCAAGGTTGTCATACCGTTAATTATGTTATTAGTAGGTGGTTTCATTCACCTTTTAGGCGCTCCACCACTTGTAACCGGGATCGTCATTGGATTGTTGCTCGGTCCGCTCGTGATCGGTGATAAGATTCTAATATTGCTCAAATTAAGGCGTCAACAATCGCAACATTGATGCCAAAGAAGGGCAAGCCACCGGTTATGGGACTCAGTTTACCATCGGCCTTGGATTTTTTTGGATTGGGGACAATCAGCGGGGTAGACATCCTGTTTTTCGCCCTTGCGTTGATCGGCACAATTCTATTTTTGATTTATTTTGTACTGATGATGGTCGGCGGATTTGCTGAAGGAATCGTCGAGGGTGTTTTCGATGTCGAAATCGATATGATGGATGCCGATAGTTCGTTTCAGGCGATGACGTTCCAGGGTCTTGTCACTTTCATGATGATGTTTGGTCTGATCGGTTTGAGTATCTCAAGATCTGGCCAAGGCGTATTCCTAGCATTATTGGGAGCATCGCTTGCAGGTGCAACTTCGATGTTGTTGGTCGCCAAGGTTTTCGAGATGATCCGCGGACTCGAATCTGATGGAACGGTCGACCGCCAGAATGCGATCGGGGCCACAGGTAGCGTTTACATGCGAATTAAACCAGGTGGTGTTGGCCAAGTTCAAGTAGAGTATCAAAATGCTTTGAGAACTCAAGACGCGGCCGCTGAAGATGACCAAATCGAATTGGAATCCGGTATATTTATCGAGGTTGTAGACGTGATTGCAAATACATTAATCGTTCGACCTCTAAAGAAAAGCGTGAGACTCGAAGAAGAGTGATTTGTGGGATAACCTTTTGAGGAAAACCCCTCCTGACTTGGCTGATAACAATGGCCGCAGACGGTAGTTCCATCGCAATAGTAGCAATATTTGGCCTCGTAGGAATGGTACTGAGTTTCGTGCTATTTTACTCGATGAGATTTAAGTTAGCACCTTCGGATAAAATTCTGGTCGTCTATGGACGAGTTGGAGAAGGCCAAGCGGCTCAATGTCTCCACGGCGGTGGAAAACTAATCATTCCTTTGATCCAAAATTATGCTTATTTGGACTTGAAACCGATGGCCATCAATATCAATCTGACAAACGCACTTTCTTTGCAAAACATCAGAATCAATGTACCATCTACCTTCACAATCGGTATTTCGACTGAACCTGCAATCATGCAGAATGCGGCTGAGAGAATGCTTGGACTCCATGTTAATCAAATCGAAGAAATGGCATCTGAAATCATCTTCGGTCAGCTTCGTCTGACCGTCGCATCACTTACCATCGAAGAGATCAACTCCGACCGAGAGAGATTCTTAGAGCTGATTCGAACCAATGTCGACCAAGAATTGAACAAGGTCGGCTTATACCTGATCAACGTCAATATTACCGACATTACCGACGAGGCAGATTATATCGCATCTATCGGTAAGAAGGCGGCGGCAATCGCGGTCAACAAAGCAAAGGTCGATGAGGCTGATGCAATGAGAGATGGTGCAATCGGTGAAGCAAAAGCAAACCGTGACAAGGACATTCAAGTCGCTGAAAACCATGCACAATCCGAAAAAGGTAAGAAAGCTGCAGAAGCGGATGAACGTGTTTTCGTTCAAGAGCAAGAAGCAACCGCGGTCCAAGGAGAAAACATCTCACGCGCATCCATCGCAGACTATAATGCAGATTTGGCAGAGAAAGAGGCTGAGGCCCACCGAAGGGCAGAAGTTGCACAAAAGAATGCTCAAGCTCAAATCGAGCGGGCTCAATACGAACTTGAAGGTGAGCGTCTACGTGCAGAAGAAATCGCTCGTGAAGAGATTGCAAAACAGCAGATTGAAATCGCAGCAGAAGCAGAAGCAGAACGCCAACGCCGAGTTGCATCTGGTGAAGCCGATGCTACTCTAGCAAGATACAAAGCTGAAGCCGAAGGTGTTCAAGCGGTCTTGGAAGCAAAGGCTTCTGGATATGCTAGCCTGGTCCAAAGTGCTGGTGGAGATCCAAAAGCTGCAGCCACCTTACTCATGGTTGAGAAAATAGAAAATATCGTCGCTAAGCAAGTCGAAGCGATTTCCAACCTCAAGATTGACAAGATAACCGTCTGGGATTCAGCCGGCAGCGGAAAAGGTGAAGGCTCGACCGCTAATTTTGTCTCAAGCCTGATTCACAGTTTGCCGCCGGTGCACGATGTAGCAAAGATGGCTGGAATCGACTTACCCGAATACTTGGGTAGTATGAAAGACGAGTGAAACAGATTTGCCGGGCCCCTTAGGGGCCCGTTGATTCAAGTACTCTCAAATTGCCGACAAGGTTGATGCAGACCGACCTTGAGATCGCAAGAGCAGCCGAAATGGCACCAATTTCCGATATTGCGTGGAAATTAGGCATAGGCGCTGATGAGATAATGCCGATGGGTATCGGCAAAGCAAAAATCACTTGGCAAGCCCTCAAAGGAAGACTTGATCGACCTCAAGGATCACTAATTTTGGTGACCTCGGTAAACCCAACCCCGTTTGGAGAAGGCAAAACAGTCACCACAATCGGACTGACTCAAGCCCTCAACCGAATCGGTAAAAGGGCAACCTGCGTGATTAGAGAACCTTCGATGGGTCCTGTATTCGGAATCAAAGGTGGAGCGGCTGGAGGCGGTTATTCCCAAGTATTGCCAATGGAAGACATCAACCTCCACTTTACTGGCGATCTTCATGCGGTTACCAGCGCCCATAATTTATTATCATCGCTAATCGATAATCATCTCAAGCATGGTAACGATACCAACCTCGATGCGACCAGAGTGATTTGGCCTCGGGTGGTCGACCTAAACGATAGGGCTCTTCGAGTGGTGACCATCGGCCTTGGTGGCCCGGTTAATGGAATGGTTAGAGAGGAGAGATTCGATATTACCGCAGCCAGTGAAGTGATGGCAATATTGGTATTGTCTTCCGATTATCTTGATCTGCGCCGCCGGCTCGGCGATATCGTCGTCGGTCAGAGATTCGATGGTTCACCAGTCAAAGCGAATGATATCGGTGCTGCTGGAGCAATGGCGCTACTATTGCGTGATGCTTTCTTACCAAATTTAGTTCAAACCCTTGAAGGGGACCCTGCTTTTATTCACGGTGGACCTTTTGCAAATATCGCCCATGGAAACTCCTCGATAATAGCCGACCGCCTCGCATTAGGTGCGGCGGATTATGTCGTGACCGAAGCTGGATTTGGTTCGGATATGGGGGCAGAGAAATTCATGCATATC
>CAUZVL010000136.1:0-4183 GCA_963583355.1 Candidatus Thalassarchaeaceae archaeon | reverse complement strand
AACCGAGAAGATGATCTCCACCTCTTCGGTCGCAAGAGCATCGAGAGGGAGTGATACGCTTACCTCGATTGTCCCACTCTTATCATTGGTATGGCGAGATTGGGTGGAAACGGTATTCGATTCTAAGGAAACACTCCAACCAGCAGGCAAGGAAGATGCTGAAATCTTGAAGGTATCAGCTCCATTGCCGGCATTTGTTACCGTGAGAGTAGTTGTTGCATCAGCTCCTGGTTCGATATTATACAATACTGTATTTCCTAACGACATGGTAGCACCATGAGATTGGCCAACGGTTATCGCGATATCAGTACTGCATTTTGCGAGGTTACCGTCCTTACCTTGGATGGTGAGTGTTGATTGTGAATTCGCCTCGACCGAATCATCGGGCGTGATTTCTATAGAGAACTCCTTTTCGCCATTACCGTCTTCATAAGGTAACATTCCACTCGAAGCGCCATCGACATTTGCCCAACCGGCGTTCGAGCCGCTAAATCCTACATTAACTGACCAATCCGAGTTACCGGTATTAGAAAAGGTCGCGATTACCGTCCCGGTTTTATCAGGCTCGATATTGATCGAAGTCTTTGATAAATCTAGGTCACATTCTTTGAGAATAGGGACCTCTAAATCAAAGCCTTCGGTATCGGATGCGCTCCCGTTCGGATTCTGATCATTGGTCACGACCCCGGTTATCTCCCAGCAGAAGGTATCCGCTGCTTGGCCGTCTGGAACTTCGACGGTTACGACTACCCATTCTGATGAGTCATTGTCAAGTTGAACCTGAGTAGGGTTGACCGAAACCGAAATCTGATTCGCACCTGCACATCCTGAACCACTGACGCTATCGATTGTCAAATCTATCGTCTCCTGTGCTCGACCGGTGTTCTCGACCTCGACATCCCAATCGAGTGAAGATTCGCCGCCCCAACTTTTGTGAGGCTCATCGACGGTGAGATCTACTCCGAAAATAGCAGAACTCTCACCATCACCAGCGGTTGTATCGACGGTAGATTGTTCTTGAGCTGGAGAACCGGGTTGTTCGGGCGGTTCTGGTTGTTCGTTCGCATTCGCGGTTACGGTAGTTGTGCAAGTGTCTGCAGCATTTTGGGCAAGGGTGACATTGAGGAAGGCCTCCCCGTAGTCATTGGCTTCGATCGGTTGACTGATTTGCCCGATAGCCGCTGAATATCCATTGCAGTCTTGGTCGTTATTTGCACCGAGGGTAATAGAAACAGAGTTAGAACCGCGATTATATACTCTTACAGTATACTCAGCGGTCTCACCAGGATTGACGGTTTGAGAGGACGGAGTAACAGATAATTGGATTTGAGCATCTCTTCCACTATCATCTGCCATGGCTGGGCTAGTAAATGCCGGAATTACTGAAAATAAGAGCAGAGAAACCAGTAAAAAACTGGCTCGGCGCTGGGTGCGCATCATGTGTTCTCGGCGGGGTTCCATGAACCCCGGTCAAAGTCATCCCATTCAAAGGCTATGCGTCTTTGTTCGGTTGAATCATTCGACTTTGACAAAAACCGCGGTCGGACCTTGGCAATTTTTACAGAATTCTATCTCACAGCTGGAATGATAGCGAGCACCACAACCAGGACATCCTAGCATTTCACTCAATATCGGTTGGCTGCAAGCCCAACAAGGAATTGTCGACTCAACAGATTCATCGACTAAATTGTCATCATTTTTCCTTAAAAGGAATGAAATAACCCCAGCCAAAATACCGATAAAGATGATAGAAGAGGCGATTAATGGTGCCGAAGACGATTCTTCGCTAATTTCTTCGCCGCTCGCAATCAATTCTATTTCTATTTGGGCATTGGTCACCGAATCCGCATCGACAAGATTCAGAACTAAATTCCCATTACCTGATTTTCCCGGTATGAGTTTCAATTTGAGTTTTTCAGATTGGCCTGGTTCAAGTGAAACGGTGTCTCCACCTTCGAAAATTATCGTCCACCCTGCCGGCTGGGTTATTGCTACTCGATTGGAGACTAGGATATTACCAACATTTGAGACGGTTATTTGCAAGAACGATGAACTGCCTAGTTCAATGGTGGTCGCCCCATCTACCCTCCAAGAAATCTCCCTCTTTGCCGCTACTAACATGGTTACATTTTCTTCGTGACGTACCAAGTCGCCCTCGAGGATTACCGTGAATTCTGGCTCGGTACCAACATCGGCTAAGGTCGAGATGATGATGGTACAACTTAGAGGTACTACCTGATTATATCCGACTGGTCCAATCTCATCACATTCACCCAATAATGCACTATCCTTGGATAAACTGACGCTTGGATTCCAGGTATTCTGGGCTTGGTTTGAAACCAACCAAGTATAATTTATCATCACTCCAGCCGGGTGTTGTCCAGAACCAAAAATATGAGCCCAAGTCTCACCTTCGATTTCCAATCCGATAAATGTCATCGTTGGCTCAGCTAAATCGATAACGGTGATCGGTTTTTCCTCCGACCATGATTCGCCAATCCCATCGAGGATCAATTTGATCGTACCACTTTTTGCTTGGTCGGTCGCACTTATGGATATCAACATATTTTTTGATTGGGTCCAAGAGAGGTCAAAATCTTCAATCACGGTATTTTGAGTCCAGCCAGCTGGCAATTGAATTCTTGGACTTAGGGATACATCGATATTGCCGCGGTTTTCGATGCTATACTGTAATGCGATGGTTGAGCCTGGCATCATATCCGATAGAGAGTTCTCGAGTGAGACGGCTATATATTTCAATTCAATGATTTCGAGCGGAAGGTCGTAAATCGTGGTCGAAGCCTCTTCGGTTTGGGCTACAACCCTGAGTTTTACCGTCAGATCAGACCCGGCTAAAGTCATCACTTGGGGCGGGGTAAAGGTAATTCCAACGGTTCTCAGGCCATCTTCTAGCATCAAACCGGTCGAGCCGGAATTGGCTCCACCTTGAGCCGAAAGGTCATCGAAACCTGAATGCCAACCCGGTGGAGATTCCAAAAATAAATCATACCCAACATCGTCATTGGCCAGATTGAATAATCTGATATCGATAGATGTTGGTTCGACCGGATGAACCGGGATTATTTGGTAATCGTATTCAATTCTCGTATCTGCTAAAATTGGCACATCCAATTCGAGTACGTACGGCGAAGAGACCGAGTTATCCTTATCTTCGCCAAGTAAATTAATTTGATAAATCCCAGGGTCTGGACCTTCGGGGTGGACCAAGGTGATATTTACCATCGCACTCTCTTGGCCAGCTAATTCAAAATCGGTTTGGTCTAAGCCAACATACGCATCAAAATTTGAACCATCAGGTGCTAAGACCGAGGTTGAAGAAAGCGAAGCATTGGTACTGAGCAAAGCCGTATTGGTTAGCAATACTTGCCAATAAGAGGTGGTTGCGTTGATATCAAGCAATTTGGAGGTTGGCGAATCGGATTCTATTCTCACCCCTGGAGTGGTGACGTTGACGATGATATCCGCTTGATTATTACCTTCATTTATCTCATCGAGAGAATCATCTTGGTCCAAAATAAACGAGATGGTTCGGGAGCCAGCGGTCTGAGGTTGCCAATTGAAAAAGAGAGTTCTTTTTCCACCTGGGCCGAGATTGAAATTATCAGACTCGAACGGAATGCCCTCTTCCTCGACTACTAAATCGACATTTTCGGCCTCAACATTGCCAAGATTTACGATGTCTATTTGCAATAGAACATCGTCACCAACTTGAGGAATCGCAATATCGGTCATGAAAGTCTCGGCTGCTGGAACTGGATCTGGGCGCAAATCGTTGACTCCAACCCCTGAAACCGCAACAGCATATGGTTGGGCTTTACTACCCCCGTGCCCGCCATCTCGGATCTGAACCGTCCATAATCCCATCTCGGCATTATCGATTAAAACCACCTCGACATTATTGAGGTCATCATGGGTTCCACCGACGATAGATCGACCTTGACTGAACTGGTTACCTTTGTATTCAGTCCCTGAAGGAGTGGTCACAGTCAGGTCGAGGTCGTTGACCAATTGAAAATTGGAAAAGCGTGAACCACGTTCGTCAGACCAAACGACTACGGCCTTGAATGGTTGATCTGGAGTAGTGA
This sequence comes from Candidatus Thalassarchaeaceae archaeon, assembly GCA_963583355.1. GTDB lineage: Archaea > Thermoplasmatota > Poseidoniia > Poseidoniales > Poseidoniaceae > MGIIa-K1. The sequence goes on along the minus strand of CAUZVL010000136.1, from coordinate 77 downwards.
TATTGAAAGAATAAGATTTGGTATTTCCAGTCGATGAAAGTACCGAGCGATCATCGACCCAAATCCCCCTACCATTG
>CAUZVL010000135.1:0-4195 GCA_963583355.1 Candidatus Thalassarchaeaceae archaeon | reverse complement strand
CCGCTTCTAATTGGTCGACGACTTGATTTGCCGGAAAATCATCCGATGGCGCAATTGTGGTGATTGCTTCCATAATTTTAGGATCAAATTTTTCACCTTTAGCTACGATTTCTTTTACACCGTCGGCCGATAGTTCGGTCCACATTTTAGTGCGAATCAAACTGAGTCCTTCATCCTCATCTATCGATAAAGACCGGTCGATATCTGTGAGAACCCCGAGCATCTTTCGAGCGATACCCATACCACCATATTGGATTGCAGTAGACTTTTCAGCCATTAAACGCTTACGAATATTTTGGATTTCAGCATCGCGATAAGAGATCTCTTTTTCTGCCTCTGCCGCCCTTGAAATCGCCTGTTCTAGAGGGTCGATGATTACCTCTTCTTCAGAGTCCTCTTCTTCGACTTCATCATCTGTCATGAACGAGGCCAAAGGCAAGCCCTTCTTTAATCCCACGAGTCAAGAATCGATTTGAGATTCCATTTCCCATGACCCCAATCCTTTGCTGCCAAATGTTCTCTCCCGAGAATTTGAAGATGATTTTTTTGTGAAACCACATGATGGAGGGTCCTAGCATTGCGATCGTGTGCTTCGAATGTAGGAATAATGCGAGGATCTTTGCTTTGGTCCAAAGTTTCACCTAACTTTTCCCGCCGGTTCAGCCAATCCGCGCAGACTTTTTCGCTGAAATCGGTTGCGGTCATATTCGATAAACCAATTCTGATCTCATCCCACACCTTTTCCCGATACATCGAATCGACTTCATGACCGATTGCATTTTCAATATAGAGGTAACATCTTGCTTCCCAAGCATTCCAATTACCAAATGAACACCATTCCATCAATTTCAATAGAATATCGAACGACCTTGTTTTGGCCAAGACTTCTTTGGTTGTACCTTCCTCAATTATTGATTCGGCCAAATCTAAGAATTCTGCTTCGCAATCAATATCAAAACTGCGCTCTAATACGGAGTCTTTTGATGGCCTGGCCCTTCTAAGATTGGATTTACTCATCGAGTTTACCAATTCTTTCCAATCCATTTTAAGCATTGAATTAAGCGATTCTTCATCTACTAGATGGAGAATCATCTCTATGCTCATGGCCTTGGGAGCAAGCGATATGTCTTCACTTCATCGGGACTTGGCCGGTGTCGACACAATGTTGAAAGCAGCGCTCGATGAAATAAGGTACCTCTGCCAGTAATGGGTCTACATCACTAATAAATCCCAAACAAGACTTACCGATACGGCGAGGGCTCAATATTCCAACTATCTCAGGTAATTCATAAGCAGTCATCGAATAAACTCCCACATGTTTTTTTTGTACGGCAATCGCCATGAATGGCCTCATATTGGTGGTATAGAGCCGATAATATCCTTCTTCGTTTTTTGTGATAACCATGAATTTTTCATATTTTTTCAACATATCTCGTAATATGAAGAACAAAACCGCATACTCAGCATTCTTCATCCTTCGAGCCTATGAGGTGATAGCATTCAAGAATGTGGTTCTCCCCCAGCGTGATAGGAGGGTGTGATTTGGCTACCATTAAAGAGCAAATTCAGGACCTCTATGATGAAATTCACAAGACTCAAAAAAATAAAGCGACCAATGCTCACATTGGAAAACTCAAAGCAAAGATCGCCCAATTAAAACTCAAAGAAGAAAAGGTTGCAGCCTCCTCAAAGGCTGCCGGACCTTCGAAAGGCTTCGAAGTCCGCAAGTCAGGCGATGCGACGGTTGCTTTGGTCGGATTTCCATCGGTTGGAAAATCCACATTGATCAATCGAGTTACCGATGCTAAATCCGAAGAAGGCCATTTCGAATTTACCACCTTAACCTGTATTCCCGGATTGATGGAACACAAAGGGGCCAAAATTCAGATTTTAGATTTACCCGGTCTGATCAAAGGTGCTTCTGAAGGCAAAGGTCGAGGAAAAGAAATCCTCGGAGTGATTCGCTCTTGTGACATGGTATTATACGTCGTAGACCCATTCCAAGACGCTCATTTTCACGTATTGCATCGGGAATTAGAAAATGCTGGAATGAGGCTTAACCAAACCAAACCACCGGTATTTATCAGACAAAACCTCAGGGGAGGAATCGATGTTAGAACGACTGTAGAACAAACTCACCTCACCCCCGAGGAGATGGGTGAAATCATCCGCTCCTTCGGATTCACATCTGCAATCGTAACCCTAAGAGTCGATACCACAGCTGAGATGATAGTAGATACTTTGGCTGGAAGTAGAGTTTATTCCAAAGCGGTTGTTGCGATCAATAAAATCGACATCGCTCAAGAACACGACTTAGTTCGTTCAGAAAAATCATTGCCAGATGGTTGGCCAATTATGCGGATTTCAGCGTTTAAGGAAATCGGTCTTGAAGAATTGAAGGATTTTATTTACGACAATTTAAGATTCATGAGGATTTTTCTAAAACCTCAAGGTCAAGAGGCAGATATGGAAGAACCATTGATCGTAAAAGATGACTCAACAGTAAAAAATGTTTGCAATAACCTTCACCGCGATTTTGTACGCAAATTTAGATTTGGTCGGGTAAAAGGACCATCAGCAAAGTTTGATTGGCAAAGAGTCGGATTGGATCATTTACTAAAAGATGGAGATATCTTGACAATTGTGGTTAGGCGATGAAATCGCGGTTATGTCTCCTTTTCAAATGGTAATTCAGGAGGGCTAATTACAATGCTCATTAAAATTCCAACGCAGCCCGCTAGAAAGATTGCCCCAATGGTTGAATGAATAGTCCAGCCAAAAGGCGACATAACCGGATAACCATTGTGAGTTCCAAATTTGAATGGGACTTGGGTCATCCACAGCAAAATCCACACAAGAGTATGGGACGATGGGATTACAAATGCAAAAAATCTAATTTTCCCGGATGAAATTAATTTATGAGCTAAATCCAAAACTATACCTGATGCCAAAGGGGCCAACAAATGTTTCCATGCAACCTTTACTTCACCAGGTGCAAAGGCCGCGATTGCCAGACCGTTAACTCCTAGTAGAACTGTGAATGCACCGGGAGCAGGCTTCCATCTCTTAATGAAGAGAAGGATGACACCTGTCAAAATGGCCGACTGTAAAAGAATAGCAGACACCCCTAATTCTAATCCTTGGTTTCCATCTGAACAAGTTGAAAGTACCGCACACAATGAATTATATGGAATTGTTTGATGATGAATATAACTTGTAAAAAGTGTGACAACAGACCAAGTCGCACCAAGTCCGAATAGTATTGGAATCTGGCTTCCCAATCCTGCTTTACCAGAGGATGGATCATGCCATGCCGACCAAACAGGGGCCATCAAAGTCAATGCTAAACCTGCTGCCAAACCTAGATGAGTTGGGGATAAAAGAATATCGATACCACCCTCGATGCCCAAAAAGGTATGCCATAACATATCTCCAAAACCAGCGAGGCTGAAAACCACCATCCCCGCTACTGCTGAACTATATCCGGCAGGCATTCCTGAAAGGAAATTCTTCAAATCCGTAGGTGAAGTCGGTATTGGGCCATCGTGTAATCTCCATAAAGCAAAGGTGATAAAACTGGCATATGCGGTGAATCCAGAGTACCAAATAGCATGCCAAGGAGTAAAGAAAGAATCATCGACTGCACCATGCTTATGGCCCCAACCGTCGACAGCCATACCAACAAAACACCATAATCCAAGGACCAAAACCGTCCAATCAAATCTAGAAGAACCGGGTAATGAAAGGCCGTGTTTGGTATGGCGGTAGGCAAAATAAATTGTAGCCACGACTAGGCTACCGAAAAATATTTCACCAAATTCTGCTAATTCGTCAAAACTTCCGAGCGGAGATATCTGGTTTTGAGTGGATATTTTCATGGCTAACAGTAGCAATTACCCACCCTATAAACTCATTGCCCTCCAATCTTCAGACAGACTGGACATTTACGGTTGACCAAGTGATAATTGCAAACTGATTTTCTACAACCACTACATTCGCCAGTGGCGGTGCGTTTGCATACCGAACACCTCTTCATGATTCGACCCAAGGGGGTTGAATGTTTTTATTCTTACTATCAAATTTAAATGGTGGATGGGGTTTGTTTAATCCCAAATCCCCATATCCATTTTGGCATCTTCTGAGGCGTGAACCTTAGGATCCCAACGCGGTGACCAAACCAAATTGATATGGACGC
>CAUZVL010000134.1:0-4207 GCA_963583355.1 Candidatus Thalassarchaeaceae archaeon | reverse complement strand
GGTAGGCTCTACCGTAACCCTTTCTTGGTTCGAGGTGAACCCTGATGCCCTTTTCGAGAGCAATCTCTCGAGTTCGGTCGGTAGACGAACCATCGACAATCATGATTTCAAGCTCATCGCACCAATCGCGTGGAATCGAATCCACGGTTGGCCCTAGGGCTTCTTCTTCATTGCGTGTTGGCAAAATAACGGTGACAGAGACCGGCAATTTGTCCGCCATGATTCACCTCGACCAATAGATTGGTATTGAAGCCACCTATCAGACGATTATTTAGCAAACCGAAGATTGGCAAGTGTCGTTGGCCATGCATATTGCAATCGTGTCGGGTGAATATCCCCCCAGATGGGGGGGAATCGGATCGGTGGTTTTCCATCTATCCTCTCATTTGGTCGAGAGAGGCCACGAGGTTAGCATTATCACAAGGTCACACAATAACCGACCACCTTCTCAAGAAGGCGTTGAAGTAATTCCGGTTAAATGGGCGCCATTGCCGATGGCATTCACTCGTTCCTACGGGAAGAACGCCATCAAAGCCTTGAAAAAACTCCATGCCCGAAAGCCAATTGACGTCATAAACGCTCATTTGCCGTTGGTATCTTGGAAAGCGAAGGAATTCGCGTGGTTAGGTAAGAATATCGCCCCGGTAGTGTCTTGTTTGCACGGTTCTTGGCTCGGGGAAAAAGAAGGGGTCAAACGCGCTGCTGCTGCCAAGGAGGCAGCAACTTGGGCCAACCCAAACGACTTAGCGATTTTGACGACCGGTGGTTATTATTCTCGTTACGAACGAGCAGGCGTTCTCGAATCGGCGATTTGTGTTGCAAATTCCGAATCAACTTTAGGGGAATTTAAACAATGGTATCGGCCAAAAGAAGATTTTGATTGCGAGGTCATCCTATGGGGCTGCGATCACAAGGTTTTCCGTCCACCAAATCAGGATTTGGAATCCGAGCAATTGGCTCACGAAAAACTGAGAAAAAGATATGGCTGTGATGACGAGGAAGCCCTTTCATATTCTCCTGATACCAAGACTCCGATGCTACTCGCAGTTGGCCGCTTGGTCGCACGGAAAGGCTACATGACTTTACTGCGAGCAATGCCGAAAATAATCGCCAAAAATCCAGGTGTGAAACTCGTGATAGTCGGCCGTGGCCACATGAGAAAGAGCCTTGAGAAAAACGCCAAAAAACTCGGTGTTCAAGATTCGCTACATATTCGTAGTTCATTGTCATTTGAGGACTTAGCCCAACATTTCCGTTCTGCAGATTTGGTGGTTTACCCTTCTTATTACGAGGGTCAAGGTCTGATCCCCTTGGAATCATTGGCTAGTGGTACCCCGGTTGCTACAGTCGATGCTGCTCCTTTGACCGAGATGATATCCATCGAAAATGGTGGATTGTTCAAGCGGGGTGAACCCGAATCGCTCGCTCAATGTGTTAATGAGATGTTAGCGGACGAATCGAGATTGGAAAAAGCTCAAGTCGGCCGTGAGATGGTATTGGATAAATTCACCTATGAGCAAAATGCTGAATCTTATGAGAAAGTATTCCTCAGGGCGATTGCGAAGTAAGTTCAACCACACGAAGAACTCATCATGGGTAGCATTGCAGGTGCTAAATATGGAAGAGGAGATGTTCGAGGCCGAATTGGTCGAAGTCAGCGATTCCAAGATGCTCAACGGCATGTTGGCGATCACCTTTGCAATCGCGGTCGCGTTCTTGATTCTAGCCTCAACTATTGGCGAGGTTTTGAAAAATGATTCAGAGGTCTCATCCAGTCCGTTAATGCCGGGTGATCCGGTAGAGTTGGTATTTAGTGAGCCTATTTACATGCCTCGTCACGAGGAGTGTATAGATGAAAATAATGGCCAAGACGCTGATTATATCCAATATGGAATCGGGTACGAACCATCGCTATCAATCGATTCAAAAGGAAATATGCAAATTACCGCTCATAAGGATTTAGCTTGGGGAGGAGAGGGTGCGCCAGTCTATCCAATTGCCGGTGCGGAACCAGGATTATGGTTTGCTTGTAGCGATGGTGATTCGACCTCTTGGGATTATTGGGCATCGTGGTTTTGGACCACGACCGATAATGGTTCAACTTGGGGCCATGGCGCTGATTTTGATCCTACTCCTGGAAACCAATTACAGGCAAATTACCTTGCGGGAGGCAGCGAATGTCTTGGCGATGAAGGCGATATTGCGGTCGATGCAAACGATGTGATTTACTATCTCGATACCACTTTAGAAGATAATTGGTGGCACCGATTTACAGATGGTGGCGAAACCTATCAGATGAATGCATGCCAGAGGATGAATACTATTGCTGCAGATGACCGCCCATGGGTAGCAGCCCAAGGCGATGGAATCATCCATTATCTTGGAAATTCAGGTGCTTCACCGCCAGAATGTACTAATGATAATGGCCGATATTGGTATTATCATTCGGATAATGGCGGCAATACATTTTCACAATGTTTCTCGATGCCAGGCGGTTGGTCGACAATTTCGTCAGAAAAGATTGGACCCTATGTTTATGTCGCTCAAGAGGACGAAGATTCTCCCTCGGGTTCGGTCCATATTAGAATCAGCGATGATTTTGGCATTGGTACTGGCCCAGGCCCTTCGGATGGAAGTTGGGCTTCACCGGTAATCGTCGGGCCGAGAAATGGTAATTGCCCAGAGGGTTATCCTGTCGTCAACAATAACGAGGCCGGGACCGTCTCGGTCGTATGGGCTGACTGCCCTAATGGCAATGTTGGAGCTTGGGATATTTTGATGGCTATCTCATATGATCACGGCACCACCTGGGAAGACTCTTGGGCCATTACTCCAAATTGGGGCGAAGACGGGGGGATGTCGATGTATCCATTCGTTTCGATAAGTGAAAACAATATGGTCTCAGTTTCCTTTTACGGTCTCGATTTTAATGGCGATGGATACACTATAGGAGATGAATGGTATCTTATGTCTGGTGCGGTTTATGAACCTCATTCCAACGATACATTTGAATGGCAAATTGCCGACCCAGCCCCGCTTCATATCGTGACCGAATACGAGCAATCCAATAGCGATACTCACGCACTACACGATTTCTTTGAATCGGTCCACGCACCTGATGGAACATGGATGGGCATTGCTTACCAACAAAACATTGGCTTCCATCCGTTCGAGGATAACGAAGAGCAAAGATACATCAAATACGTCAGAGGTGATGTTGTCAGTGAAGTACCAGCCCCCGAACCTCCTCCCGAGGAGGAAGAGGTTCAATCCATCGAATGGATTGCAACCGATGATTAACATGCCGGCGTACCTTTGAAAACCCCACCCCTCGTATGCGTGGACATGCAGGCGCGACGCTGGCTGGCAATTTACTTGGCCGCGTCGTTATTGGCTTCCATCCCGCTGGTCGCTGCCGATGATGATATGGCTAATGCAAATCCATTGACCAATGGTGTCTCTGCCAATGGATATGTCTGCTTTGACGACGGGTGCTCGCCCACGGATGAGGTCGATTGGTGGAAGATTTTGGCCTACAAAGGCGACATCGTCGAGGTTAGTTTTTCAGGTTCGATGAATAATGCTGCCTGGTTGTGCCCTGGCGATGGTTGGGAAGCCGATTTTTCATTATACGATGCTGCAGGATCGCAGATATCAACCCAAGCGATGAGTGATGATTCATCATCGACTTCGCTCTCGACAACGATGCCAACTTCAGGATCGGTTTTTGTCAAGATAAAAGGCAAAGATAGCTGGTGTAACGACGGCTTAGATTATACATTAACACCCTCACTGAATCAAAATAACCGCGATACCGACGAGGATGGCTTCATCGATACCGAGGATGATTGCGATTATACTCAAGGCACCTCTACCAACGATCGAAAAGGCTGCCTCGACTCCGATACCGATGGCTGGTCAGACCCCGATGGAAGTTGGGGGCCAAATAACGGAGCAGATGCTTTTGCTACGGAACCAAGTCAATGGATGGATAGCGATAACGATGGTTATGGCGATGAAATCGATGGGTTTGAAGGCGACCATTGCCCATATAGGCGTGGTTATTCAGTCGATGACCGATTTGGTTGCTTAGATTCGGATGGAGATGGCTGGTCAGATGCAGACCCTGGTGGTCTCGACGGTGCCGAACCATGGTTTGCTCATCCAACCGGTTTAGGTGACTCATTCCCCTTCGATGCATCCCAAT